>NZ_JACSQB010000132.1 GCF_014836835.1 Clostridium faecium
ATTTAAAGGAGGGTATGCCTATGAAAAAAAGATATTCTTTTATTATTAAAATTGTATTTAATATAATTCTTGCCATTCTTTTTATTTCTAATAAAATTAATATGTTAATTTATAAAAGTGTACCTTCAAAATCAAATTTATTTGAAACTGTCTATGCCTTTGGATGTGAACCCTATATGTCTAATAATTATAATAAATATGAAAATATGAAAAATTTTTATAAAAAACTTATCGAAAAATCTTACCAAAACATTGAACCTTCTAAAAATATATTGATACTAATACTTGTAATTATCATTATTATTCTTACACTCCAAATATTAAAATTTAATAAATTAAATAAGAACTCCAGCAAAAAAAAACTTTGAATTAAAAGAAGAACTTAAATATAATCAGTTAAAAAATCATTTTATGAATAATATGTCTCATGAGTTCAGGACTCCATTAAATGTAATATTGTCTGGAACCCAACTATTACAGCTTTATTCCAAAAATAAAAATATGACTTTAAATGATTTAAAAGTAGCCTGTAGAATCTCTGATATACAGCAAAGCAGCTTAAGATTATTGAGATTAATAAACAATATTTTGGATATTTCAGCCTTAGATGACAACTCTTTAATATTAAAGTTTAAGAATTATAATGTGGTTAATGTAATTGAAAATCTATGTATATATTCTAATGAATATATAAAACCTAAAAACATATCAATAATATTTGACACTGATAACGAAGAACTATTTGCATTAATTGACTACAACAAATTTGAAAAAATAATATTAAATTTATTATCTAATGCCATTAAATTTACTCCTTACAATATGGATATTCTTGTAAGTATAACTCATGATAGAAATTATATATATATAAGTGTTTCCGATAAGGGAATAGGTATTTCTAAAGAAGATCAGGCATTTATATTTGATAAGTTTGGTCAAGTGGATACATCTCTTTCTAGACGTGCAGAAGGGAGTGGATTAGGACTATTTTTAGTTAAAGCTTTGGTGAATTTACATGGAGGTACTATATCTTTAATAAGCAATTTAAATATGGGATCAACTTTTATCATATGTCTGCCTATTAATAACTCCAAGGAAAATGCTATTTATACTATTGACGAAGTAACAAAATCAAATATTATAAACAATATAAATATTGAATTTTCTGATATATACATGAATGTTCCATTAAAAATTTAATCTATTCACTTATAAAAGCATATATAATAATATCTGAAATTTCTTTAATATGAATTTTAAAACTTATATACTTGTATAAATTTTAAAATTTATTACTGTCAGTTTAACCCAATGATATAAAAACAAAAATCCTATGGTGATATCATCATAGGATTTTTTATAAATCGATAGTTTATATATACAATATTTAATAAATACACACAATTAAGCTCTATCTTTTATTTCTCCAAATAAGCCCAATACTTCTAAATACATAAACACTAATATTACCATTATAGAAACGGCACTATACCATTCCATATATTTAGGCGCACCTTTTTCTACTTTAATAACAACAAAATCAAAGTTTATTAGTAAACTGGATAATGCAATTGTTATTACGAATATAGATAATAATGCTCCTATAATTCCTTTTGTGTGGATGAAAGGTATATCAGCTCCTAATGTTGAAGCCATAAATGTAATTAAATAACTTATCATTATTCCAACTAGAACTATAAATGCTCTTTTGGCAAATTTTGAATTCAGTTTAGCCATATATCTATAAATAAGCAACATAGAAAATGCCATTGATATACTTAATAATATAAAAGGCATAACTATTCCTTCAAAATACTTTTCTCCTTGTAATGATATACCAGCTAATAAAAATCCTTCTCCTATAGCATAGAAAAATCCAGTAAAGAGAGAAGATTTAGGACTTATAATTGTTACTATAACAAGGGGTACTATCATGCCTATACCTAATAGTATAAGCCATATATATGAGTTTATGTAATTTGTACTCATCACCCACCATGATGTCACAGTAAATAATACCATAATCAATAATAAAATTAAGCTTTTATTCCTTACTCCCAAAATTGTCATTTTATCATCACTGGAGTAATCTTTTGTTCTTTCAAACCCTAAGGATAAAAACCTATTAACTTTAGGAGAATTGACTATCATCATATCTTCCCTCCATAAACTAATTATTATAAATACACTAAATTTAATTAAAGTTATTATATATTGCCAATTTATCATGATAAAATTAACAAATACATATAAAAACATTAAGAATTAATTAAATTTTTATTGCTCTTTTGTAACAGCAATTTAGTTATTACAAGTCAATTTAAATTTTTTATTTCCTACCGTTCAAACTTTTATAAATTATCCACATTTTTTATTTTTATATATAAGTTATCAACAAAGTATTCTATAGATAAACCATCTCTAAATTTAAAATTAATCAACGTAGCGGAGAACAGTGTTCTCCACAAAACCTGACCTATATCCATATAATTATTACTACAAAATTTAATGATGTTGCATATTAAAGCAATAACTGGCGAACACTGTTCACCCCTACAAAGAAACTAACAATTATATTGCTAGTAAAAATATTAGTTAAATTTATTGATATTGTTTCTAACAAAATTATAAGTTTTAACTCAAATTAAAAACATCAACGAAATCTAAATTTATAGCTGTTTCTATACAGTCCCCTGGGGTGCAGTGGGGTGCGGTACTAAATCTGCAGTATTAAACAATATTTAAATTGTGTTTCTTATCTCCATTGTTAATTGTATATATCACATATTTAAAATTATTTTCATATATTATTAAAGGATCTTAAAGTATTGGCATATTGAGTTTTTATACATTAAAAAATATGCAAGATTTAGCTTAATATAATTAAGCTAGTCTTGCATATTTATATTTTATTCAGATTTTAATCCATGTTTGCCTTCCATAAGTTTTTTCCAAGCATATAATGCTAAAGATACACAAATTACTCCATAAGCTACAAATACCCTAAAATATTCTCCTATCTGTGCATTATCAAATAAATTTTTACCTGCCATAGGAGAAACTATAAATAAAGTATGAAATAGCACAACTCCTAATATCGCTTGCTTATTTGTTGCTTTAGACACAGTTGCACCACCTATTAAAATAGAAGCTATTGCAAACATACCTACCTGCTCATGGCTTCCGTAAGTATTTAATGTACCTATATTTTGCAAGAATATTAATTGTCCCCACGCAGCAAGCACTGTTGAAATTATTATAGCTATTACCCTTGTTTTATTTACATTTATTCCTGAAGCATTAGCAACATTTAAGCTTTGTCCTACAGTTCTAAAATCCTGTCCTAACTTAGTTTTAAAAATTAATATATTAAATAAACATAAGGCTAAAGTTATTAGCATAGTCACTATTGGAACAGACACTGTAGATAAAGTTTTTGTTACATAAGGTACATATAATGAGCCATACAAAATAATAAAAACTGCAATTAATATAATCTCTTTTTTATAAAAGCTTATTGTTTTATTCTTGTATTTTATATATTTAAAAATAGAATACAAGAATATCACAATAATGGCTATTATTGAGCCATAATAGAGTACATCAAGTCCATTCATCTTCCATATATTATCTAAAGCATATTTTATTCCGCCATTTAAATCTACTGTATTTTTAATACCTACTCCTCCAGGAATCATAAGTTTATCATTTTTCATAGGAATTAAGGTTCCCACTAAAAATAAGAATAAAAGTTGATAAAGCCCATTAGCAAAATATCCTAATATCATGCTTGTAATCATCTCTTGACCTTTTGTTTTATTTAACAATGCTCCTGTCAAATATCCAAATATAATTGCAAGAGGAGTACTTAAAAGTACACAGAGCATGAAGCCTCCGAACCCAGATATTCCCCAATGAGTAACTGCTATTATAGCAATTTGTGCTGCCATGGCACCAATTACTATACCAAAGTTTAATCCCATACCAGCCATTACAGGTATTATTAATGACAATACTAAAAATGAATTTCTAGCTATTCTTAGTACAAGCTCTGTTAGTACAAAGGAAATTGACTGGCCTGATAATTTTATTCCTATAATACATAACACTACAAAGAGTATTGTCACCATATTATTGAAAATTCCGTCTTTTACTTTATTACTGAAACTATTATTGTTATTATTCACCAGAGCCACCTCCTCTTGCCTTTGTTAATGCATAAAGGATTATACCATTACTTATAATTATTCTCACAACTTCTGAAAGATTTCCTTCTGAGAACATTTGATTTACAACAGGAAGCCCTAAAGTTAATAAGCCCTGGAATAAAAATGTTCCTATTATAACGTGAGATATCTTTGCGCTAGTTGTGGATGCGCCACCTATTAATATTGCTGCAACTGCTGCAAATCCCATCATCATAGGAGCTTGGTAAAGCTGATAAAATCCATAACTTTGAGCATACATAAGTATACCAATTGCTCCTAATATTGTGGATAATGTAGTTCCTATAATCCTAGTTTTATCTACATCTATTGCTGATGCTCGTGCAAATTTGTTATTACTTCCTCCTGCTGCCATCATAATTCCTGTTTTACTCTTTAAGAATATCCAAACCAGCAAACAACACAATAAAAACATTAATATAAGCCCTGTAGGTACTTTAACTTTTCCTATATTAAATGTTAGAAAATTATCTAATACATTACTATATCTACCATCCAATGTTATAGTGGTTCTTAACCCTTGTCCTATAGGCCATCTTATTTCAGAACTTTTGAAAGGCAATAGTAACCATCCTATACACATAAGAGAAACTGCTGAAAAACCTGCATAAGTTCCTATCATCATTTCAGAACCTTTAACTTTATTAAGAAGCAGTCCATAAGCATATCCAACTAATGCGGCAATAGGTATTGCTATTGCTATTGCTACAAAGAATGCTATTCCTCCTCTAAGATTTAGTTCTATACTTACAAGCCCTCCCAATATTCCTGCCAATATTCCTATAGGCAATCCAAAGTTAAGCCCTATACCACATAATATTCCTGGAAGCATAGCTAAAACCAGAACTCCATTCATACCAAATCTTACAAGCATATCAGACATTAGCATACTTATAGGCAATTTAAGAATTATTGCAAGTATACAAAGAAGTATAAAAAAAGCAGTTATTATAACTCTAGGAAGTCCAACCCTATCTATAACACCCTTAAACTTTTGCTTCATTTATTTCCCCCCTCTTTTAAATTAGAATTTAGACCTGACATTAATAATCCAAACTCTGCATCAGAGGCATTTGGTTTTAATATCCCAGATATTTTACCTTCTGTTACTATAGCAATCCTATCGCATACGGACCTTAACTCATTTAATTCACTTGACGTAATTACTACTGTCATACCTTCTTTTTTATTCAGCTCAACCAATAAATCTAGCACTAATTTTTTGGCTCCTATATCTATTCCTCTAGTAGGTTCAGATACAAATATAACTTCAGGGTTTAAAGTAAGTGCTCTAGATATGCAAACCTTTTGTTGATTTCCTCCACTTAATCTTCTTGTAGGTTGAGTAGGACCTGTACATCTAATATCTAAATCCTTTATCATTTTAAGAGCATGTTTTCTTACTTCACCACTATTCATTATTTTTATAGGTCCTATTTTACGAAAATAATCATTATTAATTTGCATAGATGTTACTACTATATTAGTTTCTATTGAATCATCTAATAATAACCCCACTCCTCTTCTATCTTCAGAAACAAATGCAAGTTTACTTTTTAAAGCTTGCTCCGTATTGTTCAATGGTAGTTCTTTAGATTTATATTCAACTTTTCCTGTACTTGGGTATAAGCCCATAATTCCATTTGCTATACCAATTTTACCTTGACCAGCTAACCCACCTATACCTAAAATCTCACCTTTTTTAATCTCTAAATTTACACCTTTTACTCTCTCTCCAGGCATTTCCACTCTGAGATCTTTTATAGAAATTATTGATTCAGTCTCTTCATGATCTTTTGCTTCTTTAGATGATATATCAAGCTTTCTACCTACCATAAGTTCAGCAAGCTCCACTACATTAGTTTCAGAAGCTTTTCTACTAGCAACAAGCTCACCATCTCTAAGTATAGTTATATTATTTGCAACATTAATAACTTCATCTAATCTATGGGTTATGAATATAATTGCTATGCCGCTTTCTGCTATCTTTTTCATTGCTGCCATTAATGTTTCCGCTTCACTTTCAGTTAAAACAGCTGTGGGCTCATCAAATACCATAAGTTTTACATCCTCTTTATCTATTTCCCGCGCAATTTCAACAAATTGCATATATCCTACTGGCAATCCTCCAACAACTGTTTTTTCATCTATATTAATTCCTATAGTTTTTAAATCCTTACGAGCATCTGTATTCATAGTATCTATATCAAGAGTCTTTAATCTTTTCCCAAAAATTTTGCTTACAATATTACTTTTAGTTATTTCTCTATTTAATTTAATATTTTCTGTAATTGTAAATCCTGGTATAAGCATAAATTCTTGATGGACCATTCCTATGCCTAAATTCATTGCATCTTTAGGAGATTTAATGTTTATCTTCTCTTCATTTAAATAAACTTCACCTTTAAAACCACCTGTTGAATGTATCACTGGCATACCAAAAAGTATGTTCATAAGAGTAGATTTTCCTGCTCCATTTTCACCAAGTAGGGCATGTATTTCCCCTGGCTTTATCTTTAAGCTTACTCCTTTTAATACATTATTTCCAAAGTATTCTTTGCTTATATTCTCCATTTTTAAAACATATTTTTCATTCACTTAATATCCCCCCTAACTGTTGAGGCATCTTATGTTATTAGTTCCAAAGGAAAACAATCCTTTGGAACCATAAGATTTTATTAGAAATTTATATAATCTGATAATAATAAATAGTAATTATCATAAACTTTACCTGATGCTTCATCTTCATATTTATAAAGTTCAAAAGGCTTATCTGTTAAAGCTTTTATACTTTCTTCTACTTGATTTTGATCATTATTTCCATTAGACTTTCCTTCTAATACGGCTTTAGCATATTCTACTCCAGCTTCAACAAATAACATATTTACAGGTACTGGCCAAGTTGAAAATTTACCCTTTCCGCCTTTTTCATCAATTTTGCTACTTATTTGTTCAACTATATAACTAACATCACCTTTTTTATCTTCTGGAATTTCTATTCCCAATGCACTTGGATATGCGTGATATGGAGATGGACAGCATTGTTGAGGGAATATAGCTCCTTCTTGAAGTGTAGATTTAATTAAAGGCTCTTGCATTGAACAGTTAGTTGAGAAAAATGCTGTATCTTTTCCAAACTCCTTAATTTTTCTTGGAACATCTTCTAATATAAATTGTTGAGCTCCTGGAACTCCTGCATCACCTGTTGGATCTGGGGCTGTAGCATCAATAAACTTTATCCCCTCTTTTTCACAGGCAGTTTTCATATTATCTCTTCTTTTAGCTAACATTTCATAAGACATATGTCTTGGGAAAGAATAGTGAACAAAGGCTTTTGCCCCCATTTTTTTAGCTTGTTCAACCATTTTTGTTCCTATCCCTACATCATCAATTTGTAATACTACATCAGCTTTTGATGATATCATAGCTGGATCCTCACCTGGAACCCCTGCTATAAATAACATATCTGGTCTTGTTTCTCTAACTTTATCAATTGCAGCACTAGCTCCTGGTACTGCTTGAACGAATACTATTGCTTTTACATCAGGATCAGAAGCCAAGCTTAATGTATTAGCTATAGTTGTTTCCTGCTCCTTGGTAAAATTATCTGGATATGTTTGTAATACTATCATATCTCCATATTTTTCTTTTACTTTTTCTGCTGCTCTGTACTCCTCTTCTCCTTGAGAAACTGTACCAGTTATGACTCCAATTTTAAAATCTGTTTTTCCTTCTTCATTCTCTTGTTTCTGCTCTTGATTACTAGCATTTTCATTGTTTTTTTCACCAGTACTAGGTTTAGAACATCCCACAGTTCCAACTAGCATTGCCATTGATAAAAGGGCTGCTAATATCCTTTTCTTTAACATAATCCATCCTCCCTTTTCTATAAATTTGACCAATTATATAGAATACTAATTTTTATTCTATATAATACAACATTATGCTACAAAAAGTGTTTACATTCCTTTAACTAATTGTGAATTAATTATAATGCTTTTAAGTTAATGTAAAAATTTCATCATATATTAATTTTATATTTAATCTTTATACATATTTTAAATTTTATTAAATTTTAGTTATTATTTTTTACAAATATTAATTTATAAAAAATAAAACTGATTGATATGCAAAATATCAATCAGTTTTTTATAAATTCTACGTTAATTATGTAATTTTTCTAAAGCTTTTAATGCATCGTTGTCTCCTAAATTAGCTGCTTTTTCATAAAATTCTTTAGCCTTTTGCAAGTTTATATCTACACCTTCTCCATGCTCATACATATAAGCCAAATTAAAATATCCAACAGCAACATGATTTTCTGCTGCTTTTTCATACCATTTAAAAGCTTCTTTATAATCTCTTTCTATACCCCTGCCAAAGTAATAAAAATCTCCAATAGCTGAAAGTGCTTCTACATCACCTAATTCTATAGCCTTTTCAAACCATTTCTTTGCTTCAGTATAATCTCTACTGACTGCACTACCTTTATAATAATATACACCTACATTAAAAGTTGCTTGGATATTGCCGCTTTCAGAAGATAATTTATAATAATATAATGCTTTTTCATAACTTTGAGGAACAGCCTGTCCTCTCTCATACATTACTCCAATATTATACTGTGCACATGAATCTCCTTTTTCTGCAGCTATATTATAATGCTCTAATGCTTTAGCATAATCCTTTTTTACCCCATATCCATTGTAATACATATCTCCTATACTTACTTCCCCATAAGCATCTCCTTGTTCTGCCATCTTTTTATACCACTTAAAGGCTTCTTTATAGTTTTGTTTTACATCTGAACCTTTAAAATAAGAATCTGCAATTGCTTTTTGTATCTCTAAACATCCTTGATTTCCCGCCATCTTATACCATTTCAATGCCTTATTTAGATTTTTTCTCACATAACAACCATCTCTATACATACTTCCAATAGCAATTTGCGCTTCTTCGTCTCCATCTTTTGCTGCTTCTTTATACCATCTAAAGGCTTCCTTATAATTTATTTCTGTTCCTAAACCATTATAATAAGAAAATCCTAAATTGTATTTTGCATCTACATTCCCTTTTTCTGCAGCTTTTAATGACCAATATAAAGCCTTTTCGTAATTTTTTTCTACTCCCTGTCCTTCAAAATACATATCTGAAATTCTAAGTATAGCAGCTATATACCCATCTTCTGCTGAGGATAAATACCACTTAAAAGCTTCTTTATAATCAATATCTATACCATGACCACTATAGTACATAGAACCTATATTATATTTAGCAATGATATTTCCATTTTCAGCCGATTTCTTATACCATTTTAAAGCTTCCTGTTCATTTACTTCTACACCTTCTCCATTATGATACATATATCCTATATTTAATTGTGCATGTTCATTTCCTCTTTCTGCCACGATTTTATACCATGAAAAAGCTTTTTCATAATCTTTTTCAGTTCCTTCACCATTACAATACATATAAGCTACTGACATTTGTGCATATTCATCACCTTGTTCTGATGCTAACTTATATAAATTTAAAGCTTTCTCATAATCTTTTTCTATTTTTTCACCGTGATAATACATATCTGCCAGTATAACTTGAGCCACTAAATCTCCTTCTTCTGCAGCTTCAGTAATTTTTTTATTCATGCACCCTTTTCTTTTTATTATAAATTTACTTATAGCTTTAATCAGTAAAATGCTACTGCCAATAACCACTATAGTAATTGCTAACCACCTAGGTATAGATAACATTTAATGTCCCCCTTATTTATTAAAAATCTAATATACACATCACTTATTATATTATAACACCTAAAAAATGTAACCAAAAATATAGAATATCATTCCTTTGCTGATTATCTTCTAATATAATATCAATAATTTCTATTCCCAAATATACTGACCCTAAAGGGCTTGCGCTGTTCCCTAGAGCCAGTAAAAAAATCAATTAAAGAAATTAGTTTGATAAAACTAGTTTTAACAATATTATGTACTACTTTTTTTTAAATACATTGTTTGATTTGTTTTTATATAATAACCAAATTAAATAATAAATATGCTATTGATTAGTTAATTAAATGGTGCACTAAGCTTTATTCTTTATATAATATTGAGATTTATAATATAAAAAAGAGTTCAATGAACTCTTTTTTATACTTCACAATTCACATTGAACTATTAAGAATTGTTGAAATTCCACAATATACAATTTCAGAATCTTTTTTCGTGATTTCTCTTCTTTCACATTTACTGTTTCGATTCTTTTTTCCTATTATAACACAATAAAGAACAGTATTATAAACAATATACTGCTATAATACTGTTCTTTATACTAGTTCCATAGTTTTATTGTTAAATATTAGAAATTATGATGAAGTTATTCTAATATTGAAATAGCATTAGTTGGGCAGTTTTCTTCTGCTTCTCTAGCAGAATCTAAAACTTCCTTTTCTATTCCATCAACTTTTACTCCTGCTTTTCCATCATCTTCAAATTCAAAAACTTCTGGACATAAACTTGGGCACAATCCACAAGATATGCATTCATCTTTATTAACTACTGCTCTCATATTTAATAAACCTCCTATATATTTAATCATAATTAGAATTCCTCTAATTATTAATTTCTATACTAAAATTTATGTAATTGTAGCGACGAACAGTATTCACCATATAACTAGATTAAAGAAATTATTTTGTTAAAAAATAATTTCACCCTTAATTGCCCATTGTATATCATCAATTCTCCATTGCTGAAAATTGTGCATTGTTTTAAGGTATCCACAGATTTGACTTTTTATAATTTCTTATAGAATAAAATAAGTTGTCATATCAGCAGTTAAAAACTGTGATACGACAACTCTAAATTAAATCTGATAGCTCTCAATAAAGTTAATACAATCTAAAGCTTTAATCGTATGAAAACTTATTTGATGTATAGGATACTTAAATTTCATTAATTCAAAAAACTTCTGTTTATTCATTTGCCCATGAGTATAAGCTTCTATATAATCATATATAGTATCATCAGCCATAGGACCAATAACTATATCATATTCATGAGTATTTCCACTGCGACAGCTTACTACAAATTCTAGCCATTCATCAGTGTAATCTTCAAATTTTTTAATATTTAGAGATTTGATATTTTTAATCTCATAAACATTAATTATTGAAGTATTAAACTTGCTGGCCCATTTTTCTGCTTGTTCTTTTATTTTACTACAATAAAATCCCCAAGAAAAATCTTTAGTAAACCTATGTTTACATATTTCTGGAAATTCTATTTCCATGTAACTACCATGATATACTATTTCAGAATCTTTATTCATGATTTCTCTCCTTTCATATTTATCGTTTCAATTTATTTTTTCCATTATAACACAATAAGAACAGTATTATAAGCAATGTGATTGGTAGTTATAAATGGATTAAAGAAATTATTTTGTTGAAAAATAATTTCCACTTTAATTGTGCATTGTGAATTTTGCATTGTGCATTGTTTTAAGTTGTACATTGCTAATAATTAAAAAACGTAAGTTTTGATATTGACCTCAAAACTTACGCCTCTTATTACTTTTTAAGCATATGAAATAAAATAACTAGTTAAATATGGAAAATATATCTTACATCAGACAAGGAGATAGGTCTTCATGATAGTCTAGCTATCATGAAGTTCTGAAGATGCCTTAAATCTCATTACTCTCATTGAGTTTAGTATAGCAAGTATAGATACTCCTACATCTGCAAAGACTGCATCCCACATTGTTGCAATTCCAAAAGCACCTAAAATTAATACTAATGCTTTAACTCCTAATGCAAATACAATGTTTTGAATAACTATTTTTCTAGTTCTTTTTGATATTTTTATTGCAGTAGCTATTTTTGAAGGTTCATCTGTCATTATAACTACATCTGCTGCTTCAATAGCTGCATCAGAACCTAAGCCACCCATGGCAATGCCTATGTCTGCTCTTGCAAGAACTGGAGCATCGTTTATTCCATCACCTACAAAGGCAATATTTTTGCCTAATGTTTTTTTACTATCGATATTTTCAAGTTTTTCTACCTTTTCATGTGGTAATAATTCAGAATAAACTTCATCAACTTTTAATTGATTTGCTACCTTGTCTGCTACTTTTTTATTATCTCCTGTTAGCATAACAGTACTTTTAATTTCATTATTTTTCAATTCTCTAATAGCTATTACAGCATCTTCTTTTAATGTATCTTCAATTACTATGCTTCCTGCATAAACTTTATCTATTGCCACGTACACTACTGTTCCTACTGAATCAGTTTCTTTAAAGTTTACCTTTTCAGAATTCATAAGTTTATTGTTACCTACTGCAACTCTTTTGCCTTCAATTTCCACTATTATTCCATGACCTGCAATTTCTTCATAATTGTTCACATCTTCTTTGTTAATTTCATTTTTGTATGTTTTAACAATTGAAACTGCAATAGGGTGATTAGAATAGCTCTCTGCATAAGCAGCATATTTTAAAATTTCGTCTTTATTAAATCCATTTGATGAATTTATTTCTGTAACATTAAATACACCTTGAGTAAGTGTTCCTGTTTTATCAAATACCACTGTTTCTACAGCATTAAGTGCCTCTAGATAGTTACTTCCTTTAATTAAAATACCATGTTTTGAAGCTGTTCCTATTCCACCAAAGAATCCTAAAGGTATAGATATTACAAGAGCACAAGGACAAGATATAACTAAAAATACTAAAGCTCTATATATCCATTCTGCAAAAGTCGCATCACTTATAACCATTGGAGGTATTATAGCTAATATAGCAGCTATAATTACTACTGCTGGAGTATAATATTTTGCAAACTTTGTAATAAAATTCTCTGCCTTTGCTTTACGATTACTTGCATTTTGTACAAGATCTAATATTTTAGAAACTGTAGATTCTCCAAATTCTTTAACTACTTTTACAGTAAGCACTCCATTTTGATTTATAAACCCACTGAGTACATCATTTCCTTCTTCAACATTACGAGGCATTGATTCTCCTGTAAGAGCTGATGTATCTAACATAGATTTTCCTTCAATAACTACTCCATCCAGTGGAACTTTTTCTCCTGGTTTTACAACTATAATATCATCAATTGAAACTTCTTCTGGTGATACCTTAACTATTTCTCCATCTACCATTAAATTTGCAAAGTCTGGTCTAATATCCATTAGTGAACTTATAGATTTACGAGATCTATTTACAGCTATGTCTTGGAATAATTCTCCTACTTGATAAAACAGCATAACTGCTACACCTTCTGCAAAATCTCCAACACCAAACGCACCAACAGTTGCAATAGTCATTAAAAAGTTTTCATCAAAAATTTGTCCACGTGTAATATTTTTTAGTGCTCTAAGAACAATTTCTCCTCCTACTATAATATAAGCAATTAAAAACATTATGCGTTCTATATTAATATCAAATTTACCAATCATTGCAGTAGCAAATATTGCTCCACCTAATGCAAGCTTTATCATAGCTTTTTTAGTACTTCCATCTCCATGACTATGTCCATGGTCTTCCTCATCTTCATCATGGCGATGTGCAGCTTCCTCATGATGATGTTCATGGCTATGATCGTGATTATGGTCATAGTCATGACCACTACAACAACTAGTTCCTCTAGCTTGTAAAGTTGCTATAGATTTTTTTCCTACCTTATCTTTAACAACAACATCCGGTTCTAACTTTTTAACTATAGCTTTTATTTCTTCTTTAATATTATTTAAGTTTTCACCTTCTTTAGGTTTAAAAACTAAAGTTTTAGTCATAAAATTTACTGTTACTTCTTCTACACCTTTTATTTCTCTAACTTTATTTTCTATTTTAGAAGCACAATTTGCACAATCTAAGTTTTCTAATATAAGCTCTTTTTTAGCTTTGATATTACTTTTCTTAGCTTTTTCTTTTACAATTACATCTGGCTCCAATTTTTTCACTATAGCTTTTATTTCTTCTTCAATTTTGCTTAAATTTTCTCCATCTTTAGGCTTAAGAATTAAAGTTTTAGTCATGAAATTTACTGTTGCTTCTTCTACTCCGTTTATTTCTCTAATCTTATTTTCTATCTTAGATGCACAATTTGCACAATCTAAATTTTCTAATATAAATTCCTTTTTAGCTTTGATATTATTTTTCTTAGCTTTTTCTTTTACAACTACATCTGGTTCTAGCTTATTAACTGTATTTTTAATTTCATTTATTATTTTATTTACATTAGCCTCATCATGTGGTTCAAAAGTAAGAGTTTTAGTCATAAAGTTTACTGTTACATCTTTTATGTCTTTATTATCTTTTACTTTGTTCTCTATTTTTGAGGCGCAATTAGCACAATCAAGATTCTCAAGTATTAATTGCTTTTTACCCATATTACTACCCCCTTTAATCTGAACATATGAACAATCATTCATATGTTATATTATAATCATACTCTTGTTTTTTGTTACTGTCAATATAGATAAAAGGGATATTTTCAACAAGTTTTAATAAATTTTATACTCTGTAACTAATTGGATTTTTTTAATTCATAGTAAAATATATTTAAATCTTTTTTATATTAGGAGGCTTATTATGAGTAAAAGAGAGCTTAAAATTAAGCTCTCTTTTACTTACATTCTATTATCAACTTATTATCTCAATAGTTCCATCATTTTTCTTTACAGCTCTACTATAATTATCATTGATTAGCCACTTACCATGTTCTTTTTCTAACCGCATAACAATACAATATCTTCCTGAATCTACTGGAGTGGCTACCCCTTCTTTAAATTTTATATCGTACTCAACAAAGTAAAATCGCACTTTATCTTCTTTACCGTCATATTCTTCTTTGATGAGCTGCTTAACCTGATCATTCTCCTCTGGATATAATCTTTCTACATTTAATATATCTCTTTTTTCCACTGCATCAGGAATATTATTGAAATTTTCTCTTCTTCTGCTGCTTATTACTAATGAATTATATTTGTCCACATCCATTTCTTCATCAATAATCTTATAGTATTTTCTAATAACATTATTCTCTATATATCTTTCGCTTTGCATAAAATAGTTCCAAGGTCTAATCAGTACAACACATATTAATACAGCTAAAATCCCTATTATAACTTTTAAATTAGTTTTTATTTTATTCACTCCCTTTAATTAATGATAAAAATATTCTCGATTATGATTTCATTTTGTTTCATATAAATTTTGCCATATAAGTATAAATCTATAAATAAGTTTTTTATCTTCCTATTATTTTATCCACATATTTTTTCAATTGATCAGATTTATTCAAATTTTCAATTGGACTTGATTGATACCTATCTTGTGCGTATATTACAATACAATCATTATATTTATCACTTATAGAAATAAATAGCCTTTTATATGGTCTGTTAAATTCTTTAAAGTGTATTATATTTTCTTTAAAATAAACAAACTCTGTGGCTAAATCAGCTTTTATCTCATCTATGATTTCACTCTCAATTGCAGTTTCTCCAAAAAAACTATTAGAATTAATTCTCTTACATACTAAATCAAATATCTCATAAAACTCATCATTATCATTTTTTATTTCAATTATTTTATTATTATAATACACTAATATTTTATCTGGTTTTTATATTACCATATTATCACTGCCGATCACTTTATTTTGACTTATTATAACTAATCCTACTAAAATAATACCTATTATGGATATAGTAAATAATATAAATCTTTTCATACAATTCCCCCCAATAATGCTGCTTCTTTCTAAAATTAATATTTTAATCACTAAACTATAGAGTTTATTCTGTAGCGGCGAACAGTGTTCGCCATAGTCACCAGCGATTTTATAGTGCTAGTCAAAAGGTTTATCTACACTTACATTTATTAAATTCATCTTAACACTTATAATGATATTTAACTATGAAATTTATTGGGGTGTAAAAATTGTGTTACTTAAAAATAATAACCTTTAATTGTCACCTGAAAAACAAATAGCTTTTTAAAAAATACTTCACGATACTATAAATGAGACAAAATCTCAATTTATAATTGCTATTCACTCACCAATAATAATGTTCTATTCAAATGCAATTATATCGGATTTTAATGGTGACTCTATAAAAAAGATAGACTATTAAAATACTGAACATTTTAAACTTACTAAAGACTTTTTAGATAATAGAGAAAGATATTTTAAATATTTATTCTAATATTCCATTGAATAACAAAAGCCGTGATATCTCACGACTTTTGTTTTATGAATTATTTTCTTTATTATTTTGTATACCTAACTGCTTTAAAACTTCTGACTTACCTACTCTGTTTACTCCACTATATTCTACATCTTCTTTATCTTCAATTTTGATATTATATTCTCTTTCAATTATTTCTTTTATTCTAGGTCTGCAAAAGGTTCCTTGGCACCACCCCATAGATGCTCTAGTTCTTCTTTTTACTCCATCAATGGTTGTAACATTAATGCCTCTATGAAGTGAATCCACAATTTCTCCTTCTGTTACCTGTTCACATCTGCAAATAATCTTTTCTGGACAAGAATCTATATCTATCTTATCTTTTATCTCTTTAAAAGGTTTAAGCTCTTTTTTAGTTATTATAGGCTTTCTGTAAGCTATAAAATTATCTTTCTTTTTAAGAACACAACCTGCATTTTCTAGTATTTCCTTAACCATTAATGCTATAGCAGGTGCTGAGGTAAGTCCTGGGGATTGAATTCCTGCTACGTTTATAAATCCCTTTGTAGATGTTTCTTCAATTATAAAATCATCTGTGCTGCTTCTAGCTCTTACCCCTGTAAAACTTCTAATAAATTTATTAATATCAATTTTATCTGTAGTTTCCTTAGCAAGTTCTAGTATTTTATTCATTCTTTCTATATGAGTGGAAGTATCATCTTTCTCTGAATCATCAGAAGCATCTGGTCCTATTAACAAATTACCATGATAGGTACTTGTTGCTAAAACGCCTTTACCATAAGCTGTAGGCATTTGGAATACCACTGTATTAAGAACCTTGCCTGTATCTCTTGCAAATAATAGATATTCTCCACTTCTAGGAAGAATTTTAAAATAATCTTCTCCTGCCATTGAAGAAACTTCATCACTATAAAGCCCTGCTGCATTTATTACAAATCGAGAAGAAAAATCTCCATTGTTAGTTTTTATATTGAAAATACTGTTCTCTTTCTTTATAGATAAAACCCTGCTATTTAAAAATAACTTAACACCATTTGTTATTGCATTTTCAGCAAGTGCAATTGCCATTTCATAAGGTGAACAAACCCCTGCTCCTTCACAATAAAGGGCATGTTTCACATTAGGATTAATATTAGGTTCAATCTTCAATATTTCTTCTCTATTTAAAATACTTAAATCATGACAGCCATTCATAACTCCATTTGCCATAAGAGCTAAAAGAGGCTTTAAATCATCTTCAAAACTTATTACTAAGGAGCCTGTTTTTCTAAATCCAAAATTCAGCTCTTTATCAAGTTCTTCATACATCATTCTGCCTTTGTAACAAAGTCTTCCTTTTAACGTGTTGTGTTTTTCTGCATATCCGCCATGAACTATAGCACTATTAGCCTTTGTAGCACCCATAGAAACATCAACATCTTTTTCTATTAGTGCAATAGAAAGATTATATTTAGAAAGCTCTCTTGCAATAGCTGTCCCTACAATTCCTGCCCCTATAATTGCTACATCATAAATCATACTATTCTCCCCTAAGTTTACATATTTCTTGTTGCTATTAGGTCTATTCCTGTTCCTAGTACATTTTCGATTATTACATCTCCAACTTTAACTGGTGAAGAAACTTCAACGTCATCTAAAAGTTTCATACACTCAAAATTTAATTCTTTAGGTATTGCACCATTAGTTTTTACAGGAAGTCTATTATGAATTCCTCCCTTTATTTTCACAGTTGAAGTTACTACTCTTGTTGGAGAAGTTAATTCTTTAACTCCATATTCTATACCTCGTGGACATGAATTACCACTAACTTTATAGCCATTATCTACATCTATTTCTAGATGACACCCTCTTGGGCATACTATACATATTAATTCTTTAATCATAGTTAATTCTCCTTCTCCACAGAAATTATTATTTCACCTTTATTAACACTTTCAAGAATAGATTTAGGAAGCATTATTTTTTCCATCTCTCCTGGTGCCATATGCTTTCTCTTAAAGCTTAAAAGCTCCTTATCATCAGCTTTTACCTTTATAGCTACATCTTTATAAACATTATTTACTCTCATAAATACATCTATTCCCTTATCAAGATTTTCTACTCTTACTTTTTGTGGTACTGTGTAATTTATAGCATTGCCATTTTTAATGTAAATGTAGTCTTCACTGTTTTTAATTTCACCTTTTATATATTTTGCTGCGTTACGTCCTGCCCTTTGGCTTTCAGCTGTAACAAAGTCAACTAAATCGTGTACGTGAACTACATTTCCACATGCAAATATACCTTCAACGCTTGTTTCCATACTTTCATTTACTACAGGTCCACTAGTTCTTCTATCTATTTCAACGCTTGCTTTTTTAGATAATTCATTTTCTGGTATAAGTCCTACTGATAGTAGAAGAGTATCACACTTAAATTCTATTTCTGTTCCTTTAATAGGTGTTCTGTTTTCATCAACCTTTGAAATCACAACAGATTCAACTCTTCCATCACCTTTTATATCAGTTACAGTATGTGAAAGATATAATGGAATATTATAATCATTTAAACATTGAACAATATTTCTATTTAATCCATTTGAGTAAGGCATTAGTTCAACTACAGCATGAACCTTAGCTCCTTCAAGAGTCATTCTTCTTGCCATTATAAGTCCTATATCACCAGAACCTAATATAACAACATCTTTTCCTACCATATATCCTTCCATGTTTACATATCTTTGAGCTGAACCTGCTGTAAATACTCCTGCAGGTCTATCTCCTGGAATTGCTATAGCTCCTCTTGTTCTTTCTCTGCATCCCATTGCTAAAATTATAGCCTTAGCTTTGATTATCATATATCCATCTTTTGAATTTATTGCATGAATTTCTTTGCTTGATTTCATGTCTAAAACCATTGTATCTAATTTAATATCAACAGTAGTTTTATTTAATAAATCTATAAATCTTTGAGCATATTCTGGGCCTGTAAGTTCTTCTTTAAAAGTATGAAGTCCAAAACCATTATGAATACATTGTTCTAGTATTCCCCCAAGTTCTTTATCTCTTTCAATTATTAATATATTTTCCACTCCATTATTATAAGCTTCTAATGCTGCTGCAAGTCCAGCTGGACCTCCACCTATTACTACTAAATCGTAATTCATTTTTACGCCTCCTGCTATTTCTTTTTAGTTTCACCTGTTAAAATATAAGAATTATTTTTATCTAGAACTATTTCCTCAAGATTTTTTCCAAGTTCTCTTGATAAAATTTCTTGAACTCTTGGGCCGCAGAATCCCCCTTGGCATCTTCCCATTCCAGGTCTGCATCTCTTCTTAACTCCATCTAGAGTAGTTGCCCCTACTGGTCTTCTTATACTATCTATAATTTCTCCTTCTGTTATGTTTTCACATCTACAAATGATTCTTCCATAGCTCGGATTTTCTTTGATTATTTCAGCTTTTCTCTCTGGTGAAAGCTCCATAAATACTACTTGTCTGCGTTCTTTTATAAAGTTTTTATTTTCTTTAAGCTCTAATCCGCTATTTTTCAAAAGTTCAATAGCCTCTAAAGCTATTGCTGGTGCTGAAGATAATGCAGGAGATTTCATACCTGCTAAATCTATAAATCCTTTTGCATCCTTTGCCTCTTCAACAATAAAATCTTTTCTTTCAGAATAAGCTCTAAGTCCAGCAAAGTTTCTTATGCTATCTCTAAAAGCAATATTTTTAACAGATAATGAAGCTTTTTCTTTAACAAAATTTAATTGTTCAGTTGTTGTTGAAAAATCTTCTCTGCTTATTGTACTTTCAGAATCTGGTCCTACAAGAAGATTTCCATGAACTGTAGGTGTAACAAGTACCCCCTTACCATGTTCATTTGGACATTGGAATATTGTCTTATTTACTAATTCTCCTTGTGTCTTATCCATTACAAAATATTGTCCTTTTTTAGGCTTTATAGTATATGCAGGTTCAGCCACCATATTATGAACTTTATCTGCGTAAATTCCTGCTGCATTTACTATATATTTTGTATAAATAGGTGCATCCGAATCATTAACAACTATTTTATATCCATCTTCTGATTTTTCTATTGAAGTAACTTCAGCATTTAATTGAAGTTTTACACCATTAACTACTGCATTTTCCATAAGAGCAATTGTGTATTCCCATGGTCCCACTATACCACCTGTAGGTGCATGTAATGCTCCAACTATTTCTGTGCTTATATTTGGTTCAAGTTTTAAAACTTCTTCTTTAGTTAATATTTTAAGATTTGGCACGCCATTTTTTACGCCATTTTCATAAAGTGCATTTATTGTTTTTAAATCATTGTCATCAAAAGCTAATACTAATGAACCTACTCTTTTAAAAGGAACATCTAACTCCTTGCATATTCCTTCAAACATTTCATTTCCTTTAACATTAAATTTAGCCATCATAGTACCATTTTCAGGGTCATAACCTGCGTGAACAATAGCACTATTTGCCTTTGATGTTCCATTAGAAACATCATTTTCTTTTTCCAATACCTTAACATTTAAATCATACTTTGCAAGTTCTCTTGCTACAGAAGCACCTATTATTCCTGCTCCTATCACTACTACATCATACATAAATAATTCCTCCCAAAGCGTTATATAAATTAACAATGGACAATTGTAAACATTTCTCATCATAACCGAGAAATTAATAACTATATTTTACAAACTAATTTTCTCAAAATAATATTTAACCTAATTCTTCATCCTTAATTTCTAATTTTTAAGCTTCATGTTCTTCCCATTCTTTTGCTCTTGCAACTGCCTTCTTCCAATTTGCATAAAGCTTTTCTCTTGTTTTGATATCAAGATTTGGCTTATATTCATTATCTACATTCCATTTGTCCATAATTTCTTCTTTATCTTTCCAGAATCCCACAGCAAGACCAGCTAAATAAGCTGCGCCTAATGCAGTAGTTTCTCTTATAAGTGGTCTTCTTACTATTTTTCCTAAGATATCTGATTGAAACTGAAGTAAAAATCCATTAGAACTTGCTCCTCCGTCAACTTTTAGTTCTCCAAGGTCAAGTCCAGTATCCTCTATCATTGCATCAAGTACATCTTTTGTTTGATAAGCTATAGATTCAAGAGCTGCTCTAATTATGTGATTTCTATTTGCTCCTCTTGTTAATCCAAAAATAGCTCCTCTAGCGTACATATCCCAATAAGGTGCTCCAAGCCCAGTAAATGCAGGTACTATGTAAACTCCCCCATTATCTTTAGCCTTTTGGGCAAAGTATTCTGTATCGTTTGCATCATTTACTATTCTAAGCTCATCTCTAAGCCATTGAATAACTGCTCCACCAACAAATACACTTCCCTCAAGAGCATAATGTATTTTATTGTCAATGCCAATTGCAATTGTTGTTATAAGTCCATTTTTACTTTGAATTATTTCATCTCCAGTATTCATAAGTAAAAAGCATCCTGTACCATATGTATTTTTTGCTGAGCCTTTTTCAAAACAAGCTTGACCAAATAGAGCTGCCTGCTGATCTCCTGCCATCCCTGATATAGGCACTCTTGTTCCACCTTTTCCTCCAAGGTTAGCTCTTCCATAAATTTCACTGCTATTTTTAACTTCAGGAAGCATACTTTCAGGTATGTCTAAAGCTTCTAGTATTTTTTTGTCCCATTCTAATGTTCTAATATTAAAAAGCATTGTTCTAGATGCATTAGTATAATCTGTCACATGAACTTTTCCATTAGTCAGTTTCCAAACAAGCCAAGTGTCCACTGTTCCAAATAATATTTCTCCCTTTTCAGCCTTTTCTCTAACACCTTCAACATTATCTAAAATCCATTTGATTTTTGTAGCAGAGAAATATGCATCCACAACAAGACCTGTGTTTTCTCTTATATATGCTTCCCAACCGTCTGCTTTTAATTTATCGCATATTTCTGCTGTTCTTCTGCATTGCCATCCTATAGCATTATAAACTGGTCTTCCTGTTTCTTTATCCCACAAAATTGTAGTTTCTCTTTGATTAGTAATTCCTATAGCTGCTATGTTTTCTGCAAGTAACCCTGTCTTTGCTAAAACCTCTGTTAAAACCCCATACTGAGATGCATATATCTCCATAGGATCTTGCTCCACCCATCCTTTTTGAGGATATATAGGGGTAATTTCCTTTTGAGCAATTTCAAGAATGTTTTGCTCTTTATCAAAAATTATTGCTCTTGAACTTGTAGTACCTTGATCTAGTGCTACAATATACTTTTCCATGTGGTATTCCTCCAATCATATGTTCAATTTAGAAAGTTAATATATAGCTTAATACAACTTCAGATATAGGTTTAAAACAATTGGCAATTCAGAAATTTAGATTAATTTGTTTTTAAATGAGTCCATTAATTTTCATAAATAAGTATTTAATTAGTAAATTCAATAATTGTATAATTTAAAACCATTTCATTACTTTTCACCAATTATTTAACAAATAAAAAACTACAAAAACAACACATCTAAAAGATGCTTTGTTTTTGTAGTTTATCTCTTAATCTCTTACTACATAAACCATATTTCATTTTTTGTTGAAGATACTGCTGTAGCTCCTGCCTGAAGTGCTGACATTATATCTTCTTTATCTTCAATTAATCCTCCAGCAATAACTGGCAGATTAGAAAAACTAACTATTCTCTTTATAATCTTTGGCATAACACCAGGTAAAATCTCAATAGCATCTGCATATCCAGAATTCATATGTTTTTTGCTTCCCTCAAGGGATAATGAATCCAGTATAAAGCACCGCTGTACCGTTATAAGCCCTTGCTCTTTAGCATTTTTTATCATATTAGCCTTTGTACTTATAATGCCATCTGCTTCTGTATTTTCCCTTAAAAAATTTATTATAATATCTCGATTTGAAAGTCCATCGATTAAATCAATGTGAACAATGGCTATTTTATCGCTCTCTTTAACTTCTTTAACTATTTTTCCAATGTTGCATATATCACCAAATAAAATAAATACAACCTTTGAATCTGATTCTAATGCTTTTTTTAGTCCCTTCATATCTTTAACAGCAGATACTACTGGCGACTCCTCTAAGGCTTCATAAAATAACTTTCTCATCTTAATACCTTCTTACTATATATTATAATATAATTGTTACATAAAATAAAGTAAATGAAAAGGTTTTTCCTCATATTTAAAAAAAATTACACAAATTAGAGAGGTTTTATGCAATTTTTCTCAATAGCACTGTTAATTTATACATAATTTTAATTTTCATAACAAATTTTTTTACTATGAATTAAAAATTAAGAGTTAAAGATAGAAATCAAAGAATAAGTTAATCACTTCCCTTAAGATAAGCATCCATAATTCTCCGCCATCAATGTTCAATTCTCAATTGTATAAATATAGCAATACATCTATGCATTAAATATTATTTTTGATTTTTTCTTCGTCTATATCTACTGTTCTTAAAGGTTTTACTGCTGGTCCTTCTATTATTTCACCTTTTATGGTAAATCTTGAAGCATGGCAAGGACAATCCCAACTTTTTTCACTATTATTCCATTGAAGCTCACATTGCATATGAGGACATATTATTTCCACGCCATAATAATTACCTTCCCCATCTTTATATACTCCTATTTTTCTTCCCTTATATTCCACTACCTTGCCTTCATCTTTATCTATATCCTTAATAGATATTTCCGGAGAATCCAATTTTCCTTTAGTATATCTTTGTGTAAACTTAGCAGCATTACCACCTAACTCCTTAATTGATGATGCTACCTTAAATCTTGAAGGAGTATAAATATCTATCCAAGAGCTTTTACCAGTATTTATTAAATCAGTAATAATCATTGCTGCAACAGTTGAGCTAGTCATTCCCCACTTTTGAAACCCTGTAGCTACATATAAATTTTCTGTATTAGCAGAATACTTACCTATATAAGGTACTCCATCTAATGGTGTCATATCCTGTGCTGACCATTTATATATAATTTCCATATTTCCATATAGTTTTTCTCCATATTTCTTTAATGTCTCATAACATTTCTCAGTATTATAAAGCTCTCCAGTTCTATGGGATTCTCCACCTAACAGTAATATATCTCTGCCACCTAGCTTTTGTGTTCTAAAAGATCTTTTAGGATTCTCGGCACTTATATACATTCCATCTACATTTATATTTTTAGTATCTAATCCTAATACATAAGAACGCTCTCCATGCATTCTTACAAAATAAAGACCATGACTATTTAAAATGGGGAAATGAGTTGCAACTATAACCTTATTTGCAGTTATCACTTCATCTTTAGTTGAAAGGATTAGTTTTTTATCCTCTTTATCCACATTTAAAATTCTAGTATGTTCAAATATGTATGATCCATCCCCATGTACCTTTTCTGCTAAAGCTAAAAGATATTTTCTAGGGTGAAACTGTGCTTGATTATGAAAAACAACTCCTGCCTTTATATCAAAAGGAAGAGCTGCTTTCTTAGCAAACTCAGCAGTTATTCCCAAACTTGTAGCTGCTTTTACCTCTTTTTCTATTTTATCTATGTATTTTTCAGATTCTGTGTAAACACAAGCTATTTTTTCTTCAAAATCACAATCAATATTATTTTCTTCAATGATTTCTTTTATTTTTTTAATTGCTGATTGGTTTGCGTCTGCATATTGTCTAGCATTTTCCTTTCCAAAATCATTAATGAGTTTATCATAAATTAAATCATGTTGAGAAGTTATTTTTGCAGTGGTATTTCCTGTAGCATTTTCCCCTATTCTATTCCCTTCAAATACGGCAACATTAAATCCACTTTTCTTTAGCATGTAAGCAGTGCTAATCCCTGCAAGTCCACCACCTATTATTGCAATATCAATTTCAAAATTGCCATTTAATTTTTCATAGTTTGTAGTTTTTGTAGTGTCTAACCATAGAGATTTATTTATATTTATCATAATATCCCCTCCTATATATTAATTTTTACAAATAAGAGGATTATTATTTACAAAATAATAGCTTTGTAATTATTATATGTTTACAGTTATAATATATAGACAAACTACTCTAAAATTTAATGGATTTCTGACTATAAGTTAACAGTTTTATATATTAATTCTAGAGATAACTTAAATTCAATGGTAAATATATAAAAAATTTGTAAAGGTAGGTGAAAGTGGTGAGTGTATCTTATTTATTAAAGCTAAGTGTGAACTTTTATTCCAGTTTAAAACTGAAAGCATCCTTGCCACAATTTAAGTGAAAAGTAAGAAAAAAATAAGAAAAACTTCTGTATTTAAAATATTTTTACATTCCTATAATAGATTAATGTTTACTTATTGGGAAAATTTTATTTTTGAAACAATATATAAGCTTTTAGCTATGGTAGTATTTATTCCTATGATTTCTATGATATTTAATAGATTATTATCTCTAGCAGGATTTAAGGCAATTACTAATAATGAGCTTTTAAGGTTTGCTCTTAGCAGGTATGGCTTTTTAACTATTGTAATACTTCTCCCTATAGCTATAATTCTTATCTTTTTAGAATTTTCTACACTTATTATAATTTCTTATTATAGTAATAAAGGAGAAAGAGTTCTTATAGGAGATGCTTTTGCAAAGTCTCTCAGCTATTTGCCTTACATATTTAAATATGGAATTTTAGGCATTTCAACATATCTGCTGCTTTTAGTTCCATTATTAAATATAGGTATAGGTTCTACCCTATTACCTTCCATAGAAATACCTAATTTTATATCAGAAGAATTGTTTAAAACTACAACAGGAATAATATCTTATACAATAACCTTTATTATTATTATATATTTAAATATACGTTGGATATATGCTCTTCATATTGTAGTACTGGAAGGAAATAAAAACTTTAAAACTGCTGCTAAAAAAAGCAGTAAAATGGTTAGAGGAAACTATTTTAAAATTGCACTAAGGGTGCTAGTAAGCATATTTATATATGTATTGTTCATGATTTTATTGATATCTTTGTTAGCATTTATACTAATATTAATTTCTATTTTATTAAGCAATATAGTAGCTGAAGAAAGTATGATTTCTTCAGTGATAATATCAATTTTCTTTATGTTAGTAGTTATTGCTTTTTATATTTCCACATCAATAATTACACCTTTTTATATAAATCTTATAACTAAATTGTATTTAGATAGATGTGATAGAAATGAAATTAATATTGAGAAAAAGAACATAAAAATTGCCAATGGTACTAAGCGCAGTTTTTTAGTTAAACATAAAAAATCCTTTGTTGTTTTTCTTCTATTACCTTTTATAATTATTTCTTTTATTCTTCCTATAACTGTAGACTCCTTTGAAGGCAACTATACAAACTTAGTAATTATGGCCCATAGGGGAAGTTCTTCACAGGGTGTAGAAAATACATTGGAGGCAGTAGCTGGTGCTATAAAAGAAAAAGCTGACTATGCAGAAATAGATGTAATTCAAACTAAGGATAATGAGCTTGTAGTAACCCATGATTTCAATTTAAAAAGACTTGGAAAAGTTAATGCTAATATTTCTGACCTTACCTTAAATGAAATAAGAAATGTTACACTAAAGCAAGGTGACTTTACAGGTAAAATCAGTACTTTAGATGAAATCATTAAATTTTCTAAAGGAAAAATCAAGCTAAATATAGAGGTAAAATTGCACGGAAAAGAAACAGATTTTGTTAATACATTTATAAAAACTATTAAAGATAATGAATTTATTGATCAATGCGTAGTTCAGTCTACTAACTTCCCTATTTTAAAAGAAATAAAAAAAGCTGAACCTAAACTTAAAGTAGGATACATTATATATGCTGGAGTACCTAAGGTTGAATTTATTGAAGCGGATTTTTTAACAATAGAAGAATCCTTAATAACAGATAAAATGATACATACCTCTAGAGTATTAAATAAGCCTATATATGTATGGACTGTAAATAGTAAAAGTTCCATGGAAGATTTCTATCTACTAGGCGTAGACGGAATAATCACAGATTATGTACCAACAGCTAAAGAAGTAGTAGCTGAAATGAAGGAAAAATGATTTATTACTTATAAAATTAAAAACTATTTAATGAAACTATATTAGAATCATTGAATAGTTTTTATTTATTAAATTATTTATTTCTTAAAATAACTACATTTTTAGTTCTGCTTATTTTTTCATAAAATAGTATATCTCTTCTTATCATTTGAAGTATTAAATGTATTCCAAGCACAGGCATAGCAAGTAAGAATAATATTACAAATCCTGCTTGTATATACGGATTTGTATTTTCTAAATATGATTGATTTATAAAATACATATACCCAAAAATTCCATAATATAAGATTGAATATCTTATTAAAACTTCTTTAAATTTTAGTTTTTCTTCTTCACCTTTTATTTTTATCCTAACTAAAGCTTTTCCTATTGTTTTGCCATTAGTTATATAAGGTATTAATATAAAATACAATAATATTGCTATTACATTAGCAAGTATATTTTCGCCGCTGCCAAAATACCCTAATACTACATTAATTATAAACCAATCTACACTAAAAGCTACTGCGCGTCTTATATATCCTACTCTTATAACATTTTCATCTATTTCTTTATCTAAAAGCTTATTTCTTGGCATTAAATATGAAAATACAGGTGTTATTAAATATCCTAGATATCCCCCTAAAGTATTTAACATTAAATCATCAACATCAAACAATCTATATGGACAATTGTATATTCCATATATACCTGTTAATTGAGTTATTTCAAAGAACAGTGAAATCAAAAAGCATATAATTATTGTTTGCTTTAAATTTCTTTTAAAATAGTATCTCAAATATATACCCATTGGTAATGTTAACATAATATTAAAAAATGCTTGTAAAAATGCTGGTTCTCCAAGAATTCTTAAGTATGTTGAAGGATTTGAAAATACTACAGCTGTCTCTCTTATGATATCTTTTATAAAAGAAAAAGGTATTAGCTGTAAAGACTGTCTATCAGCTGCTATCCAGCTGCAAGTATCACGAGTTGGTGGTAATGGTAATATTACAAGATAAAATGCTACCAAACAATAAAATAAAAATGAGCATAATATTAAAGCTCTGAATTTATTTATATAATTGTACTTTCTATATTGATGTATAAGAAAAGGAACAGTCATAATAAAAGCAAGTACTAAAAATGTTGCAAATGCAGCAAAAATAGTTTGAAAATATCCACCCATTTAAATCATCTCCTTTTCATTTTAAATAATAAATCTATAGTTTAGTTTAACTGTATTTGATACAAAATATTAATCATCATTAATTTAATGTAAGCGTCAAAAATTAAGTATCTAGAAAGCACATCCTTCTATTGATAAACTTAAGTAAAAGATTATCAATAGGAGG
>NZ_JACSQB010000012.1 GCF_014836835.1 Clostridium faecium
TTAAGTTTCTTTCGAAACTCAATGAATTAACTGGTTTTACCTATTTCTCTGTTTAATTTTCAAAGACCAAGTTTTTAATAATTTTTACTGTCATCATCTGACGACTTCTACTATTTTATCAGTTTTACTTTTCCTTGTCAACAGTTTTTTTTATTTTTATTAATCACTGTTTTCAAGTACTGAACCATGTCGCTTAGCTTTCAATTTCTCTGTGCCGTAACGACAATATCTATCTTATCATAAACAAAATTCTTAGTTACTTAAAAAACATTATTTATTTGGTATTATGCTTTAAATACTAGATTTTACTTCAGTATGCTTATGTTTTTATATGTAGACACACCTGGAGTAGTTATTTAAAGTTGTATGAAAACTTACCATTTATGTAGTTTCATCCAAGAAATTATTCACCTTAGATATCCTTTCCTATTATTATATAGATTTTTTTCTACATTTTTCTATTAAATATTTTTTGTTTTTGTATCTGCAGATACAGATTTATGAACTAATTGTCAGTATAATATGAAAATAATAAGAAGTTTTTTAAATTAAATATATTAAACAATAAAGAAAGGGTGTAATAATCATGATTAAATTAATCGGCATACTTATAGTTATTATCGGATTTGCTATTAAATTTGATACTATAGCAGTAGTATTATCTGCTGGAGTAGTTACTGGACTAGTTGCAAAACTAAACATTATTGAAATCCTAGATATATTAGGTAAAACATTTGTAAGTCAAAGACATATGTCCCTATTTATATTAACACTTCCTGTTATAGGTATATGTGAAAGATACGGATTAAAAGATAGAGCTGTTACATTAATTAAAAATGCTAAAAGCTTAACTGCTGGAAAAATGTTAACTCTTTACTTATTTATTAGAGAATTAGCTGCTGCCTTCTCAGTAAGACTTGGAGGACACTCTCAATTTATAAGACCACTTATAAATCCTATGGTACAAGGTGCTGCTATCAGCAAACATGGTGAACTTGATGAAAACACAGTTGATAAAATTAAAGGGGCTGCCGCTGCTATGGAGAACTACGGTAATTTCTACGGACAAAATGTATTCCTTGCAAGCTCAGGGGTTTTATTAATTGCTGGTACTTTAAAAGAACTTGGATATGCAGTAAATACATTAGATGTTGCTAAAGCTTCAATACCTATTGCTGTAATTTCATTTTTATTTGTAGTAATACAAAATCACTTGTTAGACAAATCTATAGCTAGAAAAGCATCAAAGAAAAACTAATATAAGGAGGATTTATATATGGATATAAAAGTTATGTCAGACATACTGCTTGAAGTTTTTTATATAATGGTTGGGCTTTTAATGTTAACAACTGGGATTATTACTTTTAAAGATACAAATCATAAAACTAGAATTGGAACAACTTTATTCTGGATAATACTTTCTATCATATTTATATTAGGTAAGTTTTTACCTTCAACTGTTGTAGGTGGAATGCTTGTATTCCTTGGAGTATTAACTGCTATGAAGCAAGTTAATATAGGTAACCTAAAGATGCCTGAAGCTAAATTCAGCGAAGATCAAGCTAAAAAACTTAAAAACAAAATATTTGTTCCTTCAGTTTCAATAGCTGTATTTGCACTTGTTATTGCTCAATTTACTAAATTCCCTGGAACTGTTGCCATTGGGATATCTGCTATAGCTGCAATTATAATCACCTTCCTTGTTACAAAAGCAAGTCCTAAAAATTTTATAGAAGATGGAAACAGAATGCTTCAATCTGTTGGACCTACAAGCATACTACCTCAATTACTAGCTGCCTTAGGTGCAGTATTTACTGCTGCTGGTGTTGGCGATGTAATTGCATCTGGAATATCAAACTTTATACCTAATGGAAATATATTAGCAGGGGTAATTGCCTACTGTGTAGGTATGGCAGTATTTACAATGATAATGGGAAATGCTTTTGCTGCTTTTGCCGTTATAACTGCTGGTGTTGGTATACCTTTTGTTTACGCACAAGGTGCTAATCCTGCCATAGCTGGAGCATTAGCATTAACTGCTGGATACTGTGGAACATTATTAACTCCAATGGCTGCAAACTTTAACGTTATGCCTGCAGCATTACTAGAAACAAAAGATAATAATATTGTTATTAAATATCAAGCACCAATAGCTCTACTATTACTAGTAGTTCATATAGCCCTTATGTATTTTTTAGCATTCTAATTTGAAATAAGCTTTTAAGTTATTAAAATAAATCAATATTAGGAGGAAAAACAATGAAAGTTTTAATTACAGGTTTTGATCCATTTGGTGGAGAAAGTGTAAATCCTGCACTAGAGGCAGTTAAATTACTACCTAATACAATTTCTGGAGCAGAAGTTATAAAAATTGAAATTCCAACTGTTTTTAGAAAATCTTTAGAACATATAGAAAATGCAATAGAAAAGCATAATCCTGATATAGTTATATCAATTGGACAAGCAGGTGGTAGATTTGGAATAATGCCAGAAAGAGTTGCTATTAATATAGATGACGCTAGAATTAAAGATAATGAAGGTAATCAACCAATAGACCAGCCAATATATGAAGATGGACAATCTGCATATTTTAGCAGCTTACCAATAAAAGCTATGGTTAAGGAAATGAATGAAAATGGCATTCCAGGATCAGTATCAAATACTGCAGGTACATTTGTATGTAATCATGTTATGTATGGATTATTATATTTAATTGATAAAAAATATCCTAATATAAAAGGTGGTTTCATTCACGTTCCATTTATACCAAATCAGGTTATAACTAAACCTAATACCCCTTCTATGTCATTAGCTGATATATCAAAAGGACTTGAGCTTTGTATAAAAGCAGCTATAGAAAACAATAAAGATGTAAAAATGATTGGAGGAACTATTTGCTAATGATTAAACCAACAGAAAAAAGAAAAGTATTTGTATACGGTAGTTTAAGAACAGGATTTTTTAATTATGATAAATATCTAAAAGGCAACGTTTTAAATTGTGAATCTGCTAAAATTAAAGGTAAATTATTTCATATGCCTAATAAAGGATATCCTGCTGTATTAGACGGTGATGATTATATATATGGTGAAGTTATGACTATAGACAATTATGAAGAAATAATGACAGCAATGGATGAAATGGAAGGCTACTATGGTGAGAATAATACTGATAATGAATATTTTAGAACTGTTATGGATGTTGAAATAGTTGAAACTGGCACCATTGAAAAATGTTATGTATATAAGTACGGATTAACTGATGAAGATGAATTTAATAAGCATAAAATATATATTTCTCATGGAGATTGGAAAAACTTTATGACAAAATTTAAAAAAGATGCTTAATAAATTTACTAAATTAAGCTAATATTATATTAAGAGAGTATATATTAAGAGAGTAAACTCATGTTTACTCTCTTTTATTTATAAAAGGTTGGTGAGTATCCATGTACGAAAAATTATTTAACATGAATAAGCAAAATGACATGAGAGCTTTTTTTTTACAAGAATTAGCACCTTTGGGGAAGATTATAGATTTTAAAAAAAATGATGAAATTTATACTATGTCCAATCATAATATTATTATTGTGATGTCCGGTACTGTGAAAGTTTTTACCTTTACACCAACAGGACATGAAAAAGTATTATTTTACCTTATAAGTGGCGAAATTTTAGGAGAATCTTCATATTTTGTAGATGATCATATTGATGTTAAAGCATTATCCGTTGAAGATGTAACAGTAAGTTATCTTGAAGATAGTAAACTGGATAAATTTTTAATACAATATCCTAATGCATATAGATTCTTCATACATAGTTTAACTCGTAAATACAGAATTGCCTTATCTCAAATTAATGATTTTTTAGCTGAATCTCCTAAAACTAGAATTGCTTCTACGCTATATAGATTAGCAGTATTAACACCTAAAACTTCCAATAACAAATATAGCATAAATTTAACTATGACCCATCAAGAGTTAGCTAATTTAATAGGTTGTTCTAGAATAACTGTTACTAGAATTATTAATGAACTTAAAAATGAAAACATAATAGATATGAAAAATAAAGAAATTTATATACTAAATATGGAAGCTTTAAAAAAACTTTCTCAGCTTACTTAAACCATTTATTTTTTAGTAAATGGTTTTTTGAACACTTTTTATTAATAAATCATATTGTATAAACATATAGTTTAGTATCTTGCAATGTATAATACTAATTAGTATAATATAGCTATAAATTAATTTTTAATATTAAATTACATATTACATAATTTATTTCCTATCAATTACTTAGAGGTGATTTAATGAATGTTCAATTGAAAAAAGGAGTTTTGGAACTTTGTGTATTATCAGTAGTTTCCATGAAAGATTGTTATGGTTATGAACTTGTAAACGAGATATCTAAAAATATACAAATTTCTGATGGGACAATTTATCCTATTTTGAGGCGACTTACACAAGAAGGATATTTTACAACCTATCTTCAAGAATCACAGGAAGGTCCTCCTAGAAAATATTATAAAATAACTGATTCTGGGATAGAAACTAAAGAAAAGTTATCTAAGGAGTGGTTTGAATTTATGGAAAGTGTTAATAACATTATTAAAGAGGGGTGTTAATATGACTAAAGATCAATTTATAAGTATTTTATCTCAAGGTTTATATGATTTCCCAGAAAATGAAAGAATGGAAATAATTTATGATTATCATGAGCATTTTAGAGTAGGAAAAGAACATGGAAAGTCTGATGAAGAGATAATAAAAGAATTAGGTGACCCATATACTATCTGTTCTCAATATAAAGCTAATTATGGAATGAATGATAATGACTATAATACAAATCAAAAGTATAATAATCAAAATCAATATGATAATCCATATAGAAAAAATTACACTAATACTAAATATACCAAAGTTTTTAATTCAGATGATGGATTTTCAAAAGTAATGAAAGTTATAGGTTTAATTGCTTTAGCTATACTTTGCTTTCCTATAATAACTGCTGTTGGAGGGTTAATTTTAGGTATATTTGGAACAGCTATAGGATTGTTCTTTGGTGGAATAGGAACAATTATAGGTGGGCTAGTTGGCACTGTTACATTGCCATTTATATCTATTCCTCTTTCTGTACCTTTAATAGGAGTAGTACTTCTAGGAATTGGTCTTAGTATACTAGGGGTTTTAATATTCTTCTTTGGATTATTTATTTGTAAATCTATTTATTTATTAAGTATTAAATTTTTAGATTGGTGTAAATTACAATTACAAATATAATGGAAAGGAGTTACTTTATGTTTAATAATAAAAAATTTAAGACCCTTATAATAACATTAATAGTCATAATGGTAATTTGTTTTACTTCTTCTTTTATTATTTTAGGATCTTCCATAAGAAATATGAATATTAATATTCATAATCCAAATGTAATACCTAGACTACCTTATATTCTAGATGAAATTTTTAAGGATGAAAACTATAGATACAATAATGTTAATGAAGAAAAAACTATTAAATTAGATAATATAGAATTAATATCTATAAATACTACATCTTACGATATTAATGTAGAGCCTTATGATGGAAGTGAACTTAAAATAAAGTTATCTTCCAACATACAAACCAATAGTGATATTAATGAGCCACAACTCCAAGTAAATAAAGTACAAAATAAAATTAATATAGAAACTTATAAAATGCAAAATAATTTCTTTTTTAATATACGTGATGGTAAATTAGATATCTATATACCTAAGACTTATGATAAATCATTAGATATTTCAACAGTTTCTGGTGATGGTTATATAAAAAATCTAAATCTATCTTCTTTAAACTATGTATCTACTTCTGGAAATTTAAATTTGCAAGATATGGAAATGAATAATTTCATATATAAATCTACATCTTCAGATTTATATGCAAACAATATTGTTTTAAAAGATGATAATAATAAATTTAGTTCTGTTTCTGGTGAATTAACTCTTGAAAATATTAAAGGTAATTTAAGTTTTAACACTACTTCTGGAGATGTGAACTTTGATAAATTATTAGGAAGTGTATCCGGAAATACAATATCTGGTGATGTTGATATAAGAATTTCTAAGGATATTGGATTAAAAACAAAGTTAGAAACAGTTTCTGGTGATATTGATGTGTTTCCTTCAATTAGAACTTTAGAAAAATCCAAAAGAAGCTTTGAAGGAACCATGGGAAGCAATGTTGACTATAATTTTAATATATCTACTACATCTGGAGATATAAATATTTATGAGTAAAAAATATCATTTCATTATGAAGATGAAAATAATATAAATTAAAAATCGTGACATCAAGCCACGATTTTTAATTTAGCATATATAAATAAATTTACACTAAGATATCTTTTATATTATTTACATAAATGCTTTAAATATAATAAGGAATAAAACTCCAGGAACTCCTAAAAATCCTGCTATAAGCGCTGTAGTAGGATTTATAGCTATATCTATACCAAAAGGCCCACCTACAAAATTTATTAGAAATAATAAGATTCCTCCAGCTATAGCATTAATCACTAGCTTTCCTAGTATTTTAAGCGGCCATGCAAATAGTTTTCCTATTATAATTAATCCTAAAACCGCAATTATGAAAAAAATACCATACTCCACAAATTCATCCCCCTTCATAATATATTATATGATAAGTATACTAATAATTATATATAGAGCCAAACTACTTTAAAACTTATTTATTGAATGTGTATTTTTTATATGCTTTAGTTTATAACTTTGGACAATAAGACATGGCCACTTTACAAAATATTTAATTATTTACCACTTGCTAGCTGAACTTAACTGTTCTACCATCAAAGTTGCATCTAATTTTATTCCTTTTTCTTTTGCAAGAGAAAGAAAGTACATATATTTAGCTTTAGCTTCATCTTCTTTACATATTACTAAATCAATAAGTTTAGGATCACTTACAAATTGAAAAGAAATTCTTGCATTTTCCCATTCAATTCTTGCCTCTTCAAGTTGATTAATTATTTGTTTTTGTTCTTCATCATATTTATTGTTATCACAAATTATTTCTATAATTTTTTTTCTATTCATAACAAACCTCCTACTATAATATATATTTCAAATTATTGACATTTAGTAGAAGGCTTATTCTTATTTACAAAATCAAACTAAAAATCAGCTTTTTTATAAATTGTTTTCTATATTTTAAACTTTTCAATTACTTGATTTAAATCTATAGATAATTGATTTATTAAATTCATATTATTATTAACTTCTTCAAAAGATGCTGCTTGTTCTTCAATTGATGCTGCAATTTCTTGAGAATTCACTGAATTTTCCTCTGCAATATGAGCAACTTTCTTAACGTATGAATTAAGCTCCTTAAACTCTTCTTTTACATTATGATTTATTTCTCTAATGTCTTTAATCTCCAAATAAGCCTCATTAGCTTCATTGGTAACCTCGTTAAATTTCATTTCCACATTAGTCATATCTTCATGATAAATAGTTATTTTATCTAAAATAGTACTCATATATTTTCCAATATTAAATATCTTTTCAATTATATACTTAACTATATCTTCTATTTTTTCTGTTGATTCTCTGCTCTCATCTGACAATTTTCTAATTTCTTCTGCTATAACAGAAAAACCTTTTCCATGCTCTCCCACCCTTGAAGCTTCTATAGCAGCATTTAATGCTAATAAATTTGTTTGAGAAGATATTTGATTTATAATACTTAAAATACCTTGTATACTTTGTGAATCCTTTTCTAATTCATTTATTGTATTAGATAATTCCTTGGTATTTGAAACAAGCCCCTTTAATTCTTCAATTTCTTTATTCAATATATTTTTACCTTCCATAGAAGAATTTTTGCTATTTTCTAATTGAGTAAGCAAAATATCAATCTTTGTCATAACTTCATTAATTTCTGTGTCTACGTTCTCTGATTGGGACATAATACATTGAATCATGTTAGATTGTTCTACACTTCCTGAAGAAACATTCTGCATTGATACTGAAATAGTTTCCGTTGCTCTACCAAGCTCATCATTTATCACTTTCATAGATGCTACTGATTCCTTCAACGCTTTTGAAGAATTAAACATAGTACCAATAATTTCTCTTATCTTACCAATAAATCCATTAAAATGCTTGGTCAATTCACCTATTTCATCATTATATTTATATAGTATTTCTTTTCTTAAATCTCCTTCTCCCTTTGAGATACCCTCAAACTCATCCTTAATTTTTATTAATGGCTTCATTATAATTTTTATCATCACTGTACCAAAAACTATGCTTAAAATTATAGATATTATTAACATAGAAATACTTTTGTTCTTAGAAGAAGTAATTTTCCCTTTAGAATATACAGTATAATCTCCAATAACATTATCAATAGATTTTACATATCCATTTACATTATCTTTTATAAACTTCCACGAAAGCCTGTCTTCATTTTTTAGAATATTTATATAAGCTGGTTTAATTTCTTTTTCCCATTGAATTTTTATACTATCAAGATTAGCTTTAATATCATCATTATCAATAGGTTTTATATCTAGTTCATTATTGCCATTAACTAAGTTTTCAAACATATCATCTATTTCTTTTATTTTTACTTCTATTGCTTCTGCACTTTCTCCATCATCTAATTTAAAAATAACATTATAAGATAATTGTGCCATTCTATAATTATAGGCTCTCATCTTTCCAAAATAATTTATAAAACTACTATCCCCATTTATTTCTTTATAAGTTCTAAAATTAGTCACTACTGTTAAAGCTATAAGTGCAATATAACATATACATATAACTCTAAGTTTATCTTTAATTTTTATCCTCATGATGTAATCTCCCCCATGTTAACATAAATATTATTAATTATCATTCAATAACCATTATTAAATGATAATTAATGTGATTATATAACAATATTGCCTAAAATTCAATTTAAAGTTATATAAGGAAACTTAATAACTATTTTATTATAAAAAAATATCCTCATTTTATTTAAAATCTAAAATGAGGATAAAACATCAATTTTAAAGTTTTTCTACTTTCATATCTATTACTGTATAACTTAGGTTTACATCTTCATTTAAAGTGTTTTTTGACACTCCTCTAAAGTCTTTTCCAAACATGCTATATAAATCAGAAGATACTTTAAGTTCTGGCAATCTGCCAATAAATTTTTCTCCATCAAATAAATAAGCCTGTTGAACTGGAGTTCCAAAGTTTCCTTCTGGTGTAAATCCTCCACCCTCTGCTATAAATACAAATACTCCTAATTCAGCACCTAAAAGTTCTTTTACAGTTTTTTCTCCCTGCTTTAATTTCATTTTATTAAATATAGGTCGTAATGAAGGTGCTTCATCATATTCACCTGTTGAAGCTGCTGTTAATGGAAGATTATAATTTAGTGCAGTTTTCTTATCTGTATAAGGTGATTTTATAACTCCGTTCTCAATTAGAGCATATCTATAATCTTTTAAAAAGCTGCCTTCCGCATCAAAGAATAGCTCATCAGTGTCTTCTGGATTTGATGTTAATAACAGCGTAAACTCATCATTAAATAACTTCTCGCCAAGTTTTCCAGAAAAAATAGATGCTTCATTAACAAAAGTTACCCCATTTAAGTCCTCAAAAAATTTCATAGCTAGTAAACCATTTAGATCTGGATTGAACATCACTACTGGAAGCTTCTCTTTATTAGGTAATTCTACTATATTATTGTAAGATGAAAGTATACTATCTACAAAAGATAAGAAATTATCTCTATCATACTTCCTAGTATTATAAGGTATATAGGTATCCATAATATTTATCGAATTTTTATCTTTAACCGTAATACTAAAATTTATTCTTTTATCTTTTTGATATAAATCTAATCCTTTATCATTTTTTAGTAAGGCTTCTATTTCAATAAGATTTACCTTATTTGCAAAGGTGAAATTTTTATATCTATTATTCAGTATTGTTAATATTTCTTCAACCTCCTTTATAAAATCATTAATATCTCCTATATTACATTCATTAACCACAGAATGTTTATTGTTTTCATAAACCTTTGCTTCATAAGGAATTTTCAGCTTTAAAGCTTCCTTTGCCTCAGCTTCTAATTTATCTTCATCATACTCTCCAATTGCTCCAGCTACACCTATAAAACCATTATCGTATATTCTTATCCCAGTAAATATTATATCTTTCATTCTAATATCATCTATTTTGGATTGCATAATACCTATAGATGTTTCTTTTTGATTTAAAACAAATTTTTCCTTTATCATCTATAAATCCCCCTATTGAACGCCAATATTTTTAACTCTAATATATGGACCACCCATTGAAACTGGTAATGGAGATTGTTCCATTTTTCCGCATCCACCCCATATATTATTTTTAATTTCTATTTCTTTTGAAACACCATCAATATTATATAATGTTTCCATAACATTACCAGTTATAACAGATATATTAACAGGCTCAGCTATTTTTCCATTTCTAATCATATATGCTCTATTAGGTGCTATAGTAAAAGTACTCATTCCTGTACCATATATATAATTATGAATATATATTCCTTCTTCCACTTCACCAATTAGTTCTTCTTTTGTCTTTTCACCTTTTTCAATATAGGTGTTAGTCATTCTAACTATAGGTTCAAATTGAAAATTTATTGCTCTAGCATTTCCTGTTAACTCTTCTTTAAGAATAGAAGCAGTTTTTGCTGAATGAAGTCTTCCTTTTAATATGCCATCCTTAATTAAATAAGTTTTTTCTGCTTTTGTTCCATCATCATCAAAAGGTACATAACCAGAACCTAAACAGCCACCGTAATCTAAGATAGATAACAAATCAGCGCCCACTCTTGTACCTATTTTCCACTCATTCATCATCTTTTCGTCTCCCACCATAAAGTCTGCTTCACTCTTATGTCCAAAACTCTCATGAGCAAATACTCCAACTACCCCAGGTGACATTACTACAGTATATTTTCCTGGTATAACAGGTTTTGAATTTTTAGCATAATCTAATGCATCCTTATAATTTTTCTCAAATTTATTTTTTATATCATTAAGGTCATTAAAATTTGAGGATACATCTTTCCAACTCTCAGAAAAGCTTTTCCCATTAAAACTGAAAGAATACGTAATCCTGATACCACAAAGCTGGTAATCAAATTTTAAATTACTGCCTTTACTAGAATAAAACTCCTTAACTATTCTTGAATCCTTATAATTGACTTTAAAGTTTTTACCTTCTGTCTTTTCTTTTGTAATTTCTACTGCTTCTTTAGCTAATTTAAATTTATCTTCTCTAGATACTTTGTCAATTTCAAAACCTTTATATGAGTAATATTCTCCAGTATTAACCTGAAACTTTTTTACAACTTCATCATCATAAATTTTTTTATTTTCTTTTGCCATTTTTGAAAGATTTTCAATTTCTTCTTGAATACTAGATAGGTTGCTTATAGATTTATAGTACCATCTATCCCCATCAAAAACCCTTATAAAAGCACCAGAATATTGTCGCATTTTGTTATTTTCTAAAACTCCATTGGTAAAACTTATAGAAGTCTCATAAACATGCTCAATTCTTACATCTGTGTAAATATTCTCGCAAAACTTAAACATTTCATTTCCCCCTTTTATTACTAAATGATATACTGTTATAATTTTTACCCCATATATTATGTTTTATATTCTTTATAAAATTAATAAAACCTGTCTAATATTTACTCTATTTCTAAAATAAACAATATATTTCTAAACTGTATTAAAAATTATGTTATCTTAAACAAATTTTTATAATAAAAAAGCCGTAGATTTAAAGAGTTTTCTTCTTTAAATCTACGACTATATGAAAAACTTTTTTATTTATGCTAAGGCATCTTAATGTATACACCAAATAAACCTTTTACATCCTGCAAATAAACATTTATCATAATTCCCCCCACAACCCTTTACTCAAGCCAATTCCCATTTTTATCCATTTTATCATCCATTCTCAATTCCATTCACTTTTCCCTTAAATCTTAGGCCTTAATCCTGCTGAAATGCAAATAAAGTTGTTTCAGAATTAAGGTTTAAGGATCACGGGCTAAGAGATGTTTTTATCCATTTTTCTTTCCCATTCTGTTTTCCATTTAGGGGCTTCAGGCCTTTATTTTAGGGCTTTTTAGGGACTCGGTTCAAGGGACAAGGGGGTAAGTCCTAAAAACAAAAAAACATGGTACAGGGAGGTTTTTACGCTTCCTGAAACCATGTTTATGATAGAACTTTAGTATTGAATTTGATTTCTGATAGAACTTAATTTGTTTAATACATAGTAAGATCTAAGTTTTAAGAATCATGGTTTCACGAATACAAAAATATATTTGCTAATATTACATTATTATTCACTCATTTATGCATTTAGGTGCCTCAAAAGTTTTCTTTATATCTAGTATATTATCAAGTGTATGCGGGATTAATTTTATATCTTCATCTATCTCAAAAACTATGTCTCCAATACAAGGACACCAATTTTTATTATATCCCTTTCTACTTATATCTAATTTAGTTATTGCACATTCTCTTTTGTCCATCCTATTATCATCACAGATATCCGTAACCTGTGTACATAGAACAGTAACGCCTTCATCTCTTAAACAATCTATTGTATTTTTATCTGGATGATTATATTTATCATTTTTCCCAGTAGATATTACTGCAAATCTAGGAGTGGTATTATCAATAATTTCTTTAGTCGATAATACCCCCTCCATAGAATTAAAATAATCTCCGTGATGAGGCATCTTTAAAATATCACACCTAAGGTCTTTTAAATAAGTATTTAGAATCTTCCAACCTTCTCCTTCTAAATCTCCCGGTAATATTATTTTCTTATTCCTGTACTCAATTTTCAAAACAGTTGAGGTATTATTTACATTTTTATCAGAAAACTTATTCGCAGCAAAATTATTTGGATATACTATTTTTATATCAAGTTCATCCACATCATCAATAGATAACTTTATATAATCGGTATTACTAAACCTTTTAACCCCATTATCTATACCTAATTTTAAATGATTGTCCAATAATTTGGTTGTAAATGCTACATATGTTTTTTCATCTTCAGGCTCTCTATATACTTTATCTTTTTCCCAACATATGTTCTTTATGAGTATTCCACTATTGGTTAATGAATCTATTAAAGAGTTAATCCCTCTGTAATGGTCTGTGTGAAAATGAGTTATTAAAATATGATCTACTATATCTATGTCATTCTCTTTTATATATTTTTTTGTCTTTATATAATTTCCGCTATCAACTATAATTGCTCTATTTAATCCCTTTTTGTCAGTCATAGATAAAACAATAGAATCACCATGTCCAACATCTAAAAATGCAATTTTTATAGGAGATGACTTAGGCATTTAAATCACCTCCTATAAATGATTTAAGTTCTTTTTTGTCATCATTAGTATAAAAGTAACTAAGGTCATTATTGAGCAGATTATTAAATTCTGTTTCATTTAAATAAGTGTAATCCAAAGGGCGTACATTTTTTATGCAAATATGTCGCTCATAAAAATCTTCTTCTTTGATTATACATGTAAATGACAGGTTTTCGTTAAGTAGCCATCCCGGAACTTCTTCTGTTACATCTACATATTTTACTTCTTCACACTCAACAAATTGTACTTCTATGAAGTTATTATCCAAATCTACACTTATAGTTCTGCCCGTTACTTCAACAGTCTCTTCTATATCATGTATATTGATTAAATTTTCTTCTAAAGAACCACTTACATTCAGATAATACTGTTCCACCAAGTAAATTTCTTCATTAGTCAAACCAAACGCCGAATAAATAATTTTATCCATTTTCTCTAAGTTTCTTGATACATCATTAGAACTTTCTATTAATTGTACCAACTTCTTTATTTCAATTTTCTGCTCACTCGTAAAATCTGGCATAGGTATATTGAGTATTATGTCACTTTTTATATTTAAAGCCCGATTATTAGTACCAATATATAAATTAACTAATTTTGAATTTATTAGAGCAGCAATAACTTCTAAAGAAGTCTGCTCATTTTTAGGAACCATACACCAAAACGAATGACTAGGATAAATTCCTTCTCTATCTATTGCTGCCTTAGTTCTCCAAAATGTACCCGGAGTAGAATTCATAAGCAAAATAACCTTATGGCTCTCTAGTACCTCTCTTTTATTCTCTCTTAGCCTTAAACCTCTTCTTTTAAAGTTACTGTTCACAATATTATCAGGATTATATTTTAGATATCTTGTTTCTTTCTGCTCCTGCCATTCAATTTTAAACTTATCAAATCCATATCTTGCATTTCTAAAGAATTTGGAATACCCCTCTTTATAATCATCTGATACTAATGGATAGTTATATTTGAATGGTATTTGTATGCCTTGTGTATAATTTATATATTCTGATATTTTTTTGTTTTGTTCAATTTTTCTAATAATACTACTTATAGGTGAAAATATTATTTTATAATTTTCATTCTGAAGGAACTGTTTCTGCGATCTACATACAAAATTAAAATCAAAACATCCTTTTGCCTTAAACTTATTAATGGATGTTTTATTTTTATTGACAATTCTAACTTTAAACGGACCATCTACCAAGTTTTCTTCACTAACTTTTCTACCTATCATTACTGTTGTTGCACAGTTGTTAGTATCAAATATTCCTTTTGGAAGACTCCAGATCTCATAAATATCAATATTAGTTAATAATTTTTGTCTAGCATTTTTACAATTAATATTTTCTAAGAAAGACTCTGGTAAAACTATTGCTAATAAACCACCTTCGCTTAATAAATCAATATACCTTTCTAAAAATATAGTGGCCTTTTCTATTTGTTCTCCACCTTCCCTTATCTTCTTATAAGGTGGGTTTGCAACTATAATAGAAGGTTTATACTGTATATTGTTAATTATTTGAAAATCTTCATTATATATCTTCCACCCATTACCATAAGGAATGCTAGTTAATAATAACTCTAATCTTGCTACTTCACATGCAAATCTATCTATATCGATACCTAAAATCATATTTGTTAAGTATTTATGCTTTAACTCATCACTCATTCTTTTAGGTAATAATGACTTTAATCTTTTATATGCTCCGATTAATAAACTACCTGAACCACAACTTCCATCAAGTACATACCTACTTCTAAAATCTATTAATTCTATAGGCATTATTTCTAACATGTTATTGACAATGGAATGTGGTGTATAGTATATTCCTAGTTCTTGTTTCAATTCTTTATTCTTTGCAACATCACTCTCAAATAAAGTGTTTTCATAAAAATTTCCTAGAATTTTATTATCAATACTTCTGTAAGACAAATCTTTTCTAAAACTGTTATATATGGAATCAATTAATTCTTCACCATATTTATATACATACTGACTATTGAAATAATCACTATACAGTTTTGAAAGTTTATCAATGATGGTATGAATATTTCCATACCGCCTACCCAGAATTAATTTGTCATTTAAAATTTTAGCAGCAATAATATGCATGGTAATGCTAGTTAAATCCTTAACTTCATGTTCACTATTAATGTTTATGCATTTCTTAGCATTATATATTGCTTTCTTAAATTCTTTCCCCAACAATTCACAATTAACCTTGGCTGCAAATTTAAATAAATTGTTTGCACTAAAAAAAGTAAGTTGGTCTACTTCCTCTTTAGATGAAACAATTTTATTATAATCAAGTTTAACTCTATTTAACGCAAAATGCTCCCCTAATCCATCATATTTTAATTCCCAAACTACCTCTGACTTTTTTTCAACGCTTATTTTCCATACATCAACCTTGTCTTTCTTTGGGGTAATTAGTATCGGAGTAGCACTATATACTGAATCCTCAACTAATTGCATTTCTTCATTTTCATCTTCACAATATTTAACTAATATACAGGAAGTAGATGTATCTTGAATTTTATCATGACCAAAAGCAACAAAGTCAAAATATATGACTTTATTGTCTGTTATGATTGGATAATTGTCAGTAATCTTATTTTCATCATATCCTATCTCATATAGGGAATTCTTTATGAGTTTAAGTGATTCTTGTTTAGTGGTCATGCTTATCACCTCCTTAAATCAGTTAAAACAATAACTATATATACTATAATAACTCACTTGTCAAGTATTTACCACATTTTTCTGTGTTTATTTTGATAATTAGCAGTTTATATATTGTCATTACAAAATAGCAATTCCCCTAAGCCTCTATTAATCTATATTCTTTTCTTATAAATTATAACTATTAATGTTTTGATTATACTTATTCTTTCATTCATACTTCAGCCGTTCTAACTTTATTTATTTTGGTTATCTTCTATCATTTATATTATTTATATTTTGGTTATATAATTCAATCTTATTTACTGTTCAGATTATATAATAATACTATATAAACAGAATCAGTATTTGACTTATATTGAGCAGAGTATCACCTTTTGAAACTATTTTATGTGTTTTATTAATTCTTTCAACAATTTTCAAAACAATTCTATTTATAACCCAAATTTTACTCTTTTTCTAAACAGAAATATAATTTTCTTTATAAAAGTAAGGGCCATATATAGTAACCACCTATATGGCACTCACTATATAACATAATAATATACTTATTCTTCACATATAAATTCGCAGTTATATCCTTTATTTACCAATATGGACTTTAGTTCCTTTGAAAAAACTTTCATATACCTAGGCTTAACCCCTGCTGTCCCCACTAGATTCCAATAAGTTATCTCCTGTCCTTCTTTTTCTAATTCATTTATTGCCCATTTTATCTTTCTAATTTGAAATTCCTGTAGGCTCTCTTGTACAGATTCTATATATTCCTTTGTTAAAGGAAGTTTATCTTTTCGTTTTGACATCCATCCGCTTACCCCTAGTTTACTTCCTACAGTGGTCCATGTAATTCTCTCCGGCTTTCCTTCCTGCATCTCCTTTACCACTTGTTTTACCTTTTTCACAAGTTCTTCATCCCTTTGTTGCCAGTCCACAGTATTAGGTCTTTCTACATTCCTCCGTGCATGTTGGCGAAGCCAATCAATATCATATCTTGTAAGCCATCTATATACTGCCTGATGCTCCTGACGAATCTGATTACTGCTCTTATCTGGGTATTGTTTAAGTAAGTCAAGCCACTGCTTTCTTAAATCTCCTCTTTTGGCCTTAAATTCTTCCGTATCAATATATTTCTTCTTAATATACTTACCTCCACCATTGTACTTCCAAAATGGCTTAATACCCAATTCATCAATAACTTTTCTGATGGTTTTTGTAGAAGAACCTAAAATGGAAGCGATCTCTCTAATAGACAAATTTAGTTGTATTAGTTCTTTAAGTCTTTCTTCCCACAGCCCTTGATAATCCTCTATTGCATTTTCGTGAATATCAGTATTGTTGATTAGGCCTATTTTATTATTAAACAATGTATCTAAAGGAATCTCAAGAAACCTTGCTAACAATAAATATCTTAATGCATATGTAACTCTATTATTGTTACGAACCATTGCAGATAACCAACACTGTGATGAATCAGACAGTGGAGATTGTACAAGATCTAGGTACTCTTGTCCATAAAACTCTTGAAAGTTTTGTTTTAATTTCTTTTGATGAATGTAATTATTCATCCGTGCATACCCTTTTTCAATTAACTTTGCTCTAAATTGACTTTTGAACCACTCCTGATCTTTATGACTAAATCTTCCTTTAAGAAGATTGTCTATATCTTCCGCCATCCAAAGCATCTTTTCCATAACTTTATCTGTGTACTGTATCTCTTTTTCTACTATACAGTTATCACTTGTAGGATTTATAAACCTTTGCCTATTTCCTGCTCTTATTAATTCTTTGCTATTATAAATAGGAGTTTTATGCTTAGGACATATAAAAACGCCAGTTATTTGATGAATTCTGTGCCAATAAGGCTCTCCATAGATTCTAATATCTTCCTTAAAACATTGAGGACAGAACCTTAAATATTGATTTAAATCAATGGAGTAAGATACAAGACCTAATTTTATATAAGTCATTGAGCCATTTCCATCTTTCATAGTATTTATAATTTCTTCTGCTCTTTCAGGAGGAATAAATGCTGCATAATATGGAAAAAGAGTATGATACTTAATAAAATACTCCGCTGTATATAATGTATTGATCGGCATGTTTTCTATTAATGCGTCCAGTTTTACAGGCAACTCTAAGGTAGCAATACAACTTCTAGTAGAAAATAAATCCTCGAAATTATGTATCTCTTTTAGATTGCCACTTCTTATGCTGTAACGCCCAAGAGTGCTATACAGTATTTCATCTGGATAGGGAGTAGGAAAAAAGTTCATATAATCCCTCCAGTAAAAATATCACTTTTAAAGTCCTTAATATATCTCTTTTCCTTTAATATCTCATAAACACTCTTGTTATCTTTTTCTCCTTGTTGCACAATATAACGAATATCGTGGGGATTTATCTGCTCTCTTTTTTCCTTTACCTTCTGCTTAGACTGTTTTTTATTCATTACCACTTCTTTATTTATAGTTTCTTCTATACTCCTATCATTCTCTTTTTCTTTTATCTTATTTAGCAGTTCTTCAGCAGCAAAATTAAGTTTAACCTTTTCTTTCGTACTCACTAAAACATCATTTAAATCTATATTAGGAATATATACATCTTCGTATTTAACCATTTCCCGAATACTACCACTTCTAAGAGCCTTAACCATAGGTTGCACCAACTGTAAGTTCTCTTTTGCAACTTTTCTAAGTATACTCGGAGTAATGTCCTCTTTCCCACTGGAAATGGCATAGGCTTGTGCAGTTGCGTAAAGTTTTATTAATAAATCCGGAATTCCCTGTGTTTCATGATAGAGCGTGTCTATTAGTTCATCTGTAAGTTGGATCTCTTTCTTAGTCCATTGATAATGCCAAATACTTTGTACTAACAAATTCCATACCTTATCCTTTTTTAAACGGTCACATATCATATCTCCATCAATTCCTATGCCCCTTCGTGCCTTTCTAAACTCTCCTTGTAAAACTCCCATGGCTTTAGGTGTTCCTACCATAATTACAGGTAATCCTACATTGTTCACAAGATTCACAAAGAAGTTCAACATCTTTTGGCTTCCACCGGATTTGGCTGTACTTAAATGCTGTATCTCGTCTATCACCAGTAAGCCAAGATTTGTATTCCGTACTACTTGATTCATAACAGTAAGCATCATATCTGTTGTAGGTCTTGTCTTAACCATTTTCTGATGATAATTTGTTCCTAATAATCTATCTATAATAATAAAAAAGTCATATAGCAATCCTTTAATAGAACCATCATAGGGACATTCTAGTTTTAACCACACCACCTGATATGTGGATAAAGGTGTTTCATAATAGCCTTTATGAACGATTACCTGTGGATATAATCTTAATATGTGGTTAAGTGCTGAAGTTTTCCCTAATCCAGATACTCCTAGCAAAGTAAACCCACTGGAAGATGGATTTACCATCCTACTATCATCAACAGCCCCATTGCCTAAATGTTCATAATCCTGACGAAACCCTTGTGCTAACTGCCATCCGAAAGGATTTCTAGTGATATATCCTTGCCGTATAGACCTTGAAATTCTACTTTCTAGTTTTATGCTCATTGGTAACGGCTGGAACACTTGAAATATCCGGTTAATAAGATGTATCCTATGATGGCTATCTAGTTTTCTTTCTTCTACATTATAAGAAGGATAAAAAGCCAATTTTTCTATTACCTCACTAGCAGTAAGCAGTGGGGGGAGGACTTCTATAAAAGGATTGTTTTTATAGTCAGGTATAATCTGCTCTTTATATTCTGCTACTTCTGCACTACATCCATCAGGAATTAGTATCCTATCAGTCACTTTGTAATCCCTCCTTTTGCTTTATTAGAAGCAATTCTATGGGATCTACTTCTTCTTCATGAAAATCACTATCTTCTACAGGCTTTTCTTCAACTTCTAACTTAAATGCTTCCTTTACCCTATTAGCCGTCTTTTCAATTTTTCTGTTTTCTCTTATATTTTCAATTCTTTTTTTATCGCTTTCTTCGCTTACAGGCTCCTTATCAAGTTCTTCTTTCGCTTGTTGTACAATATCTTCTATCTCTGCTATCAATTGCGTTTTGGCTTGGGCATCTATATCTTTCATCTTCTTTTTCTGCATTTTCTCTGCTGTCAATAGATATTCTATTTCTTCAATTGTTTTATCTTTGTACCTGCTATTTGCATCAGTTAAGTAGCATACTTCATAATCCTTCGGAGAATCCCCATGAACATATATATAGTTTAGATCCCTTGGATCATAACTAATCTTTACCTTCCAAGTTTTCTTTCTGGCATTTACAAATGTTTGGTTCTTTAACATTTCCTTTGAAACATAATACATATCTTTATATTTTACACCTTTAGCAGTTACAGTGGCTTCATCTGAAGGCATCAGGGCTAACTTGACTACATCTTCTGAAACAGTTCGTAGCGTACCCCCTCTATTTGCAATGCCCCAATTAAATATATCTCTTGGAACACATGGTATATTATCTGCTATCATCATCTCATCACGCTTGAAGTTATTAAGGATATGATAGTTGTTATAATACAAAACTGCCTTTATTATAATAATCATCAGTTCTTCTATAGTTATTAAACTGTTCAATCTGTAATCTTTGTCTCCCCTTTCCCTTCCATCCAAGTCTATCACTCCGGGAATATGAGGTTTTATAAAATTATTATTAAGTCTAAAGAAATTTTCAATATACGGTTTTATATCTGCCCTATATGGGGGGGCTAGGGTTGTCTCTATATTAAGCGTATTTATTAAATTATTAATGTTGGTTCCCTCAAGTTCACCTCTATCTGCGATTATTTTGTTTGGAAGGTGATGTACAGGCCAATCTTCTTCTTTAATGTGTATACCATACTGTTTACAAAATTCTACTTTATTTGCGGTTGCATTCAAAAGGGCCATCATTGCACCAGCATATGATCCAGTTTCCAATCCTACATAGACACCGCATATAAGTCTACTGAACCTGTCGATAACAAAATATAACGCACTCCGTCCGATCACCCAATTTCGATTATACCTTGATACTAAATATATATCTCCAATTTGACAATCTATTTCAAATGTACCGGGCTGCATTACTCCATCTGATGCATTTCCGGTAATGGCTCTATACTGCTTTTGAAACTTCTTATTACTATAGCGGCTTGTAATTTCTTTTTTAATATTTCTCTGCTTTTCAAACCAATAGCGGAACTGACCAAAGGTCGGAACCTGTGATTGTGGTTTTATGATAGGTACTTTCACTCCATTAACCATCTTATGTCCATCTACAAAATATTCTTTCCGCATTAATTCATAGGTAAGTACCAGTGAGTTTTTTGCAGTAGTATAGTAGAAACGATTAATAGATATGGTAAATATCTTTTTTATTTCTTCTGTTATATTAATTCCTTCTCCTACCACATCCTGATGTTTTCTAGGCCTTCCTCTTTTAACATCACCAACTACTCTTTCTTTTCCCCGTCCTCCGCAGTTTAAATAGTCAGGTAGCAGGGCATTAGGCACTTTCCCTCTTTTCCAATACCTCTTTAAGAAATTCATAATACTTAACTCACTTACATTATTCTGTTGTGAAATCTCTTTAACATGTTTTCTTCTAAAGGTGTTCTGAAATATATGTGGCTCCTGCACAACAATTTTCTTAATCATACTCCAATTCTTATCTCTTATATCTTTATATCTTTGAGGAATATCTTCTTCCTTATATACAATTATCAAAGGGTCTTGCTCTATAAGTGCAGCAGTTTTACTTACTAAAGATGTTTCCAAATCTTCTATTTTCTTTATATAAGGAACATTATTTTTATTAATATCAATTACATATGTCCATTTTTCATCCAGCCAAAGAATCCGTTCAAGAATAGGTTGTCCATCATCTATTTTAGTCTCAATAATAGAATTTACACTATACTTCACAGATTCACCACTCCTTCCTTTTTAAATTGAGGAAATATCAATGTGCTACTGTTGTTTTTAAGATTTATAGGTTTATCCATATCAATCTTTACTATTTTATTGGCTATCATATATTTGAATAATAGAAGTCCTGATCCTTTATCTATATCATAATCTTGCTCGTAGCCAAATATAATATCTCTTATAATCCCCTTACTCTCAACTAGTCTATATAACAAACCTTCTATGAGTCCCTCCACATCACTTTTACTAAAACCAAGATACTCACTACTATCTATAATCGAACGAATCCACTCTATATTTTTTGCTCTTACAATATTGATATCTTTATTAGTAACAATTCCCCAATCTATATCCTTCCCTTCTTGCCAGTATCTCCTTTCTATCTCAAGTTTCTCTTGTGTAATACTTTTAGAAAGTTCGGATGCATATTTTATCGACCTTGCAATGCTCCTTGTATTTCCATCCTTATCTAGTAATGTGATTAAAAAAGAAGTTGCAAATATATATGAAGTTCCATTCTCCTTGTTTTGAAATTTATTGAGTTTCAAATCTGATGTATCTTTTAGAACTTCTTCTAAATCCAGTAGTGGATAATGCTCTCGTATGTCTAACACTGCATCTTCCCACTCTAGTAAATAAAAGTAGTGTAGTTGAGTATTGGAAAAGAAATGATGCATACGGTTTGTTTTTTTACTAAATGTTCGGGTAGTCATACCCATAGACGGAAAGTCCTGCGTATTAAGCCAAGGTTTATAATTCTCCCCTTCTCCAGAGCCTCGTCCTTCTTTTATAAATTCTTTTATCTTATTTTCATTCCATACTAATTTTCTCTTAGCCATACCTACTCTACCTCCCGTTCCTGTTGGTATGTGCCTCATAGATTACATAAGCACCGTATGTTAACGAAATAATCCAGTTTAAATAAGGTAGAAGCAGCAGTAATATAACTGCAATTAACAATAATGTATTCTGAATTGGATCTGACAAGTCTACTTCTATATTAATCATTGGTTTTTTATTCTCATCTTCCTCAAACATTTCTGGAAACTTATTTTGTACAACTACACAAAGTATGAATAATGTAATACTTAAAAGCGTTGTACTTGCATATAACTCCTCACTCATTTATTTCCTCCTATTCGTCCTTAATTAAAAAACAAAATTTCCCCTATAGTATGTTTTAAACTGTAGGGGAAATTGTTCTTAAATACATTAGATTATTAGGTATGTAGTGTCTAAATTACTGTTTGCTGTACTTTTCTTAGTTCTTTGTAATCCTCTTTTATCAAGTATCCTATTAGGATTGCTAGTGGAAGCATGAAATATTGCTGTACCAATGGAATATCCATGGAAACTCCAAATTGATACATTAAATAAAATACCATTAATGCAACTGCATTGGATATAAAAAGTCTTATCATTGTTTTTCTCATTATTTATCCCTCCAGTTATCTATAAAAATTAATAAATGTTGTTTCATTTTTATAATAAAATTATATCATTTTCAGGGCTAAAAGTGTTGATATTACTGTATTTTTAACACAAATGTAAAAATCTGTATACATAACTTTTCAACTTAACTTTCAAAATAATATCCTCCAAAATTTGACTTTACTTACTTTTCTAAATAAAATACTTGAAAATTTTAGAGGAGTGATGCTAATGAAAGAATTCGATATTTTAAGGTTAGAAATAAACTATTTTCTATGTATTGTAGATTCAACCCTTTCAGTAACAGATAGCAATTTAGCAAAGGATGCACTTAGTTCACTTATTATCTCATTTCTATTTGGCAACCTGCATAACTTTTATGAGTATCATATACAGGTCATTGAGGAATATATATCATTTATATCTAATCTTCCTGAAGAAGAATATTGCTATATAAAAACAAATGTTCCACATGTCATCAATTTACTAAACTTGATCAAGCAGGAAATAATAAAATAGCCCTGGGGGCTATTTTATTACCTTTAAGATATTCTTTTTATCTGTATATTCATATATTCTATTTCTACATCTATATACTTCCTTCGATATCTTATGTGGGTCTGGGTCTACATCAATAAGCATTTTTAATAAGTCAATGTATTTAGGGTGATACCTCGCAACAAGAAAAGAAGTAGAACTAGGTATGGCTAATAAATAATCCATTCCAACCTTTCTTTCTATTTGTTTCTTCATTGATTCTAACAAAATAAACGAAGGAGAATAATCATTTAAAAAGGCTAATGAATATATTTCAAGATCTTTATCTAACTTAGTTAAAGGGCTAAGTGTGCTTTCTAAATTCTTATAAGCACTTTCCTTTAACCTTTTATAATCAAATATATCATCAGTTAATATAAACCTCATGGTTTCTCCCATATCCGTAGCATATAAAATATCCAGATTTAGAAATAAATCATCTCTTATAAACTTTATTGGTTCCTCTATACCAAAATCCTTAGATTTTATTAAGGGGTATACCTTCTCATAGTCAATTTTGAACTTTCTTTTCACAAATTCTTCCTCAAGCGTTTTTTTAAACATTCCACTAATAAACTTGAAATCTCTAGCAAGTTTATATTCTTCATAAGCATCCTGTAATGAAATTGTAGCCTCCAATGTACCTGTTTGTATTATAAGATTGTCTTTGCTCAATAGAGTATCTCCATATTCCTTTATAAATTCGTTCAACATCTGTAATTTAAATTCCTCAAACTTAAACATTTTATGTCCTCCTTCTATTCTCAAATTCCAAATTTCTTTTCGTAGACTTTATATAGGAAGAAGGCTTGGCTTTTCAACTTTTTCCTTGAAATTATGATAAGAGATTCAGTATAACAAGTGAAGAAAATATTAGGAGGAGTTTAAATGATTGAATCATATATAGAAGGAATCTTCATTTCATTGATTGTTTATATTACCATTTTTAACATTTTAACAGGACACCTTCAAAGAAAATGGTCTATAGAATTTAAAAGAAACTTAAAGAGAATTTATTTTTCTGCATGGGTGCTCCCATATCTTATTTACCTTTACTGTGTATGGACCACCCCTTCTACTAGGCCGTTTTTATTGCAACATATTTTATTCGGTATTATCTTGCATATGATTATGGCTGCGTTTGGCTATCGGGCAACTTTTCACTAAATATTAAATCCTAAGCAAACTTGCTTAGGATTTAATATTAATAAAGTATTTGTTTCAACAGCCTTATTTATATATGCTTTAAAAGAGTATTTCTAAACTCTCTAAAAGAATCTCCGGTATTTCCGTAATACATAAAGTGTCTACACACAAACACTTTACAATTATTATTTTCATTATAGTTGAATGTAGTGATTGGGCTAGTTCTTTCTAACTGATCAATTGGATCATCAATATCAATCTTAGTTTGTAAACTAAGATTCTTATCTTCTGCAATCTCCAAAAAATATTTCACTGTTTTTTTACCATATAAAATGATTGCTTCTGGTTTCATTTCGTTCAAAATATAGTAGAAATTATCCTTCCCTTTGCTAATAACTTCTTTTGGCTCTTTTTTCAATTCTTTTACTGAAGGCGTTGGATATGTAATGATATCTGTTTCTACTACTTCCATACCTATTTCACTGCTTACCCAGTTTACAAAGGAATTAATTCCTTGCCGTGTTCGGGATATCTCACTTTTATAGTTCTGGATTCTACTATTGGAATAAAACTCAATAAATTTTTGATAGTTACCCAATAGTTCTACATATTCCTCTATGCTCATCTGATTTGGATATATGGGCGTTGCAGGATTTATCCCTACTAAAAATATCTTTGCATTACTTATATCACCTTTGCAAATAAATGGTCTAAAATAAGCCTTACCAACACCAATAGGTCTACATAATTCTTTAAAACACACTTTATCAAGCATATAACTTACCCTCTATCATATTTTTTAACAAAGTATTTTCCGTCTTTCTCTTTAATTTCCCACAATCCATGTATATCAGGGTTATATTTTTCTAAGTGTCCATTTCCTTTGTCATAAAGAAAGTCATATCTACTATTTGAAATTCTCTCTTTTTTATTTACCTGCCAATTAACCCTAGACTCTCTATTTACAGTTCCAAGAATGGTTTGGCAATTAATTGTTCCTTCATTTATTTCTCCATATTTACTGAATATGTAGTCTTTTATATCCTTTTTTGTAAACTCTCCCTCCATATTGTCTACTGCCTCTATTACCATATCCAAAACTGATTTGGATTTAGACTTCTTTTCATCATCATTGATCTTTTTAGGAATTGATACTCTGCCTTTCTTATCTGCTTGTTTCATTTTCTTCCATTCCAAACTACATTGTTCTATTATTGAAAATTCTTCAGGCTGGAGTTCATTACTTGGGTCCAATGAATACCCCACTTGCCAGAAATACATATCAATGAGTTTCATTTGGCTGTATCTTAAACCATTGGCTTCTGTTATTTCCTGTAATTTATTAAATTCAAGACGGTACCTATCATAGAATTTACATAACTCTAGCAGCGAATCCTTGCTAAAGTTGGTATATCTAAATCCATGGTATTTTAAACCGTCTATAAAGTACCGGTCATAGGCAGGTACACACCCTAGTACCCCTAGTAATATCTTCGATACCAAAGTATCTGTAACATTAATATCTTTCTCTTTACCTTTTACAGTACTTATATTATCAGAGTAAGATTTTATTACTTCGTGCTTTAATTCTATAATTAAGTCAATATGTTCAATATAAGATTCCTCAAGTCTATTAGTCCATAGATTATCATATTTTTGCTTCCCTAGTACCTCTAGTGCATACTGGTGAACTTTATAGTCCTTTTGCAATAAAAAACTTGAACCTCTATACATGCCCCAACTTGCTAAATAAAACGCTAAGTGAAGTGCTGCTATATCCTTCTGTTCTACAGAATTAAATATCTCTCTATTTTTAAAGAATTTGTAGCAATGTTCCCATGACTTAAACCTGTGGTGTTTTTCATTATTTATTTCCAAATAATACTTCTCAATAATTTTAGTTATCACCTGATTATCCCCCACTATACTTAATCTCATCTTATCTTTGCAATTGAGTTATTCTAGGCATCTCAATACCATTCTTAAATTTATAATATTTTGCAACTGCATTATATAAATTCCCCGGTGTACTTCCTTTATCTCCATAACTTTCATAGATCTTTTGTCGTACTTCTATCATATTTTGTTCACTTTGGATTACTACATCTAAATTCACATTAAATTCTCTTTCAACTCTATTAGCCCGTGTTAATCTTGAGTTAATTGCTTTATCAGTTAAGCCTTCACCCTCTAAAAAATCTCTAAATCCTCTATCGTCCATACTTTCCCTCCTAAAATTCTATTTAAATTTGTTCATCATAATATCAATGCTATATTGGCTCAATAATCCTAAGTTTTTTTGCGATAAATTTATTCCCCATTCTGGTTTACTTTTTAAACCCTCATAATCTTTACCTTTTAGTAAATTATTAGGACTTTTCCACTCTATAGCAGGGATAAGAAATACATCTGGCATCTTATTATCCTTAAATAACGCAAGTACAAGAATTAAACTTTCGTTATTAATATCAAATTTATCTTTTCTCATAAAGACATAATTTAAGTCCCTAGATGATTTAACCTGCATCTCATAGAATTTTCCTGATCCACTTTTAATGACAAAATCTACTCCTTTATCATCTACCTCCGTATTAAATACATCAAACCCATAGGATAAAAACTCCATCTTCATTAAATACTCTGCGTACTTGCCAAGTTGTAAGTGTGATAACTCACTCCATATCATTCTAGGCATAGGCACTCCCCCTTAAATTACAAATAATTTATTTTCCTATATATTACATCTATTATATCTTTTCTTTAAATTTCCTTCTAGGGAACATAATTATAAAGCATAAATTGAATTCTGTTTCCAATCCATTAATTTTATTATAAAATTGAATTTTTATAATTCAGCAATACAGCCATTGTAAAATTTTTCCTACAATCTCTATCCCTAAAAAATTGGAACAAGAACTTTATATGGCCTGTTGTTATAGGATCTTATATATATAACCCAAAGATTTTCTTGAAACAAGATTTACTTTTTCTATATACTTCTACAAATATTTATATGGAGGTATTTAGACATGGTTAAAAGGGATATGTATATGGATAAATATTATTTAAAAGAATATAAGACTTATTTGGAGAACTTAGATAAATCCGAGTCTACTGTTAATACTTATTTGGACAATATAATCACATTTATAAATGATAATATAGAAATGTAAGAAAATGATCATTTAAGAATGTACTAATTATGACTATGTATAGTATAAT
>NZ_JACSQB010000145.1 GCF_014836835.1 Clostridium faecium
ATATTTAATCTTGTTAAATTATATTTCATATCTAATAAATTTATTGAATTAATCCTTACCTTAATATATACGCTTCCAATGGTCTAAAGTTTATATTGTAAAAAATATCCTAAGCTAATAATTAATAATAATATTTTAACTGATAAATTTTATGTAAAATAGGAGAAGATAGATGGTTATATTGCCGATAATATCATTAATAATTATAATAATGGTTTTATGTACACCTATAGTTAATTCTACACTAATAGCTTTAGGCTTTATTTTTATAAGTATAGTTAGTTCTCTTATCTCTATTAAATATACTTACATCAAAAGCGAAGGTAATAATAAATTAGCTAAAATCACAATAAATTTATGTTCAGTTATTATTATTATGAGTATATTTGCACTAGCTTTTATTATAGTATTAAAGATATTAATTTCTTTAACTTGAAATAAAGAATAACAGAATATTTATTTATATGAAGTATTTTTAAGAAATTATGATTGGAATTTACAATTTATTTTATAATAAAAGTAAAAATATTTTATTTAATTTTGTGGAGTAAAATAAGTACAATTCAATGGATTTATATATGCAAAGGTTTATGTTAATATTAATTAATATAAACCTTTGTACTTTTTAAAAATTCATATTAACTATTTCATTTTCCTATACAATATTGCTCAATTATAATGTATAATGAGAATCTAATTATTCAATAGTATATATTAAATTTTCACATTTTATCCCTATAGTATCTTATTAAGAAAGGAAATGATATCTTGTACAAAAAAGAAATAGAAGAAAAACTCACAAAAGAATTAGAATTTTCATTAGAAGAAGAAAAATTAAAAACAGTTATAGATATATTAAATCAAGAGATATTAAAAAGTTTAGAAAAGCGAAAAGAAATTACTGAGTATATATTAGACTACAGAAAAGGGATTTTAGACGAATATAGAGATGACGAAGATAAAGTAATTGAATACTTTGACCATGAAAGATTTGTTAAGGAAGAAGCATTTAAGAATATAGACAGAAAACTTAAAGAACTTAACATACTTAAAAGTTCTCCTTATTTTGGACGAGTGGATTTCAGAGAAAAGGATTTTGGAATTGAAAAAATTTATATAGGACGTTTTGGAGTAACACTAGAGGAAAGTTTTGAACCACTTATTATAGATTGGAGAGCACCAATAGCATCCCTTTTTTATAATGGAACCTTAGATGAATCAACTTATAAAGCACCTATGGGTACAGTGAAAGTGAATTTATTATTAAAAAGGCAATTTATAATTAAAAAGGGTATACTAGAAGGTATGTTTGATTCTGCTATGAACATTAATGATGAAATACTTCAAATGGTATTAAGCAAAAACTCTTCTGAAAAGTTAAAAGATATAATTATGACTATACAGAAGGAACAAGATGATATCATAAGGAAAGAAAAAAATAAAGTTGTGGTGGTTGATGGAGTAGCAGGAAGCGGAAAGACTACTATAGCACTTCATAGAGTGGCATATCTTTTATATAATTATAGAAAAATTTTAGAGGATAAAGTGCTGATTTTAGGACCAAATAATATATTTATGGACTATATTTCAGAAGTATTACCTAGTCTTGGAGAAAGTGGAACAAAACAAAGTACTTTTTTAGATTTTACATTAGAGCTTTTAGATATTGAAACAGTGTTAACATTAAAAGAAGTTATGGAAGAAATATTAAAGGGCAATGAAGAACTTAGTGATGATATAGCTTATAAGGCATCTTTATCTTATAAAAATTATTTAGATACATATGTAGATAATCTTGATAAAAACTATTTTAAATATAAAGATGTTATATTCAGAAATAAAATTGTTGTATCTAAAGAAGAAATGGAAAAGATGTTTAATGAATATTTCATTGCCTTACCTTTATTTAGAAGGAGCAAAAAAATAAAAAGAATAATATACTCAAAGCTAAAAGATGCAAGAGATGAAGAGTTTAGAAAAATTGAAGAGAACTACAGAAAAGAAAAAGCATCTATACCTAAAGATGAGCTAGTATTCCATATAAATGACTTGGATTTTCAAAGAAAACTTAAAATAAGAGAACTTATTGAAGATTTAATGAGCTTAAAAAAAGAATTAGCTTATTTAAATTCTCCAGATATTATTGATTTATATAATGAAATTAATAATAATAAAGAATTACATGAAGGAGATTTAGGAGCAATACTTTATTTGAAGGTTAAATTGGAAGGATTAAAATTAAAGGAAGAGATTAAGCATATAGTAATTGATGAAGCTCAAGATTATTCACCACTTCAATTTATATCAATTAAAGAATTGACTGGATGCAAATCCTTTACTATTGTAGGTGACAGCAATCAAAGAATACTACCTCTTCAAGGTAATGTAGCAATGTCAAATATAGAGGAGTATATAGAAGATGTTGAAGTAGAACATTTTAATCTTTATAAGAGTTATCGTTCTACTAAAGAAATAATGGAATATGCTAATAATTTCTTATCTGGAGGCAATATTGTACCATTGGTTAGAAGCGGCAAGGAAGTTCAAGAAATAAATTTAGAAAACAATGATGAATTAAATGATAGAATAGTTGAAATAGTTGACAATATGAGAGCTGAAAAATTAGAAAATATTGCTATCATTACGTATAATGTTGAAGCTTCACGTAAATTATATGAGAGATTAAAGCATAAGTTAAACTTTAAATTAGTAGATAAAGATTATATACAATATTCTCATGGGGTTGTTGTAATACCTTCTTATTTTGCAAAGGGATTAGAGTTTGATGGAGTAATAATAGTAGAAGAAAATAATGCTGAAAAAGAATATAGCAATGTTGATAAATTAAGATATGTAATGGCAACTAGGGCATTACATCAGCTATATACAATAAATAATGTAAAATAATGTATAAACAAAAAATCGTGATTTATTCACGATTTTTTATTTATCTAGTGTGAAAGTTTCTTATTGTTAAAAAATGTGATACCATATCTATAGAAATTTATAAAACTTTAGAGGAGATAGAAAAATGAGACAAAAAATACTTAGGTGTAAAGTTGCTTTTATGTTTTTCTTAGGGCTTTTGGTTGGAAGCATACTGGGAACATTAATATTAGGAAGGGAAAAAGGGGTACTGTACTATCAAATAGGGATTGCAGTAAGTATATTATTAAGTATAATTTCTGTTTATTTTTATAATAAAGAAAAGAAATATGAAAAAATACTTTATTTAAAAGAAAACTGGTCTAATCAAGTAGAAACTAAAAGGGATTTTAAGAAAACTCCTAAATTTTTTAAAGATGTCAGCAGTGATTTTTATAAAGAAAATATAGGATATGTTATTGATGATCAAACTGCTAATGATTTAGATTTAAATGATGTATATAAAAAAATTGACAGCACAATTACAACAGCAGGGGAACATATGCTTTATCATATTTTAAGAACTCCTAAATTAAATAACAGTGAACTTGAATATAGAGATAGTATTATAGAATTATTTCAAAATGATAGGGATATAAGAGAAAAAATTCAGTTTAATTTAAGTGGTTTAGGCAAACAGAGAAATGGAGATATAATAAACTTATTTAATAGTAAAACTAAAATAAATAAGATGAAAAAATATATTTATACTCTACTTGCGCTGATGCCTATAATAACAGGAATTAGTTATTTCATTATAGGAAATAAAGCTATTTTATATATAATCATGTCAATTTCTATTAATACCATTATTCATCATAGATCTACTAATGAAATAGTAGATGAAGTAAATTCTATTTCTTATTTAGGAAATTTAATAACTATTAGTAAAAAAATTTGCAAGATAAAAAATCATCAACTAGAAGATAAGATAAAAAATATAAGTGCTAATTTAAAATATTGTAACAAGATTGATAAAAAATCTATATTTTTAACTTCTGCTGAAGGTGCAGATATTATAATGGATTATGTAAATAGTGTATTTTTAACAAAAATAAGAGCTTATTATAGTATAATTGAAACAATACAAAAAAATAGAGAATATCTAGTTGAAGTATACAGTACTTTGGGAGAATTAGATGCTTTAATTTCTATAGCTGCATATAGAGAAAGAGTGGACTATTGTAAACCTGATTTTGTAGAAAATAATCAATATATATCAATAATTAATGGAGTACATCCTCTTATTGATGAACCAATAGCAAATAGCGTAACCCTTGATAAAAAAGGTATTATACTTACTGGATCAAATATGTCTGGTAAATCTACATTCCTAAGAACAGTAGGAGTTAACATATTATTAGCCCAAACAATATATACTGTACGTGCTAAGTCTTATAGGGCAAGTCATTTTAAATTATTAACTTCTCTTAGCATTACAGATGATGTGAATATTGGTAAGAGTTATTATTTAGGAGAAGCAGAAGCACTGCTTAGAATTTTAAATTCCTTAGAAGGAAATATAACTACATTTTGCATGATAGATGAGATATTTAGAGGGACAAACCCTATTGAAAGGGTTGCTTCATCAACAGAAATCATTAAATATATTATGAATAGAAATGCTCTAGCTCTTATAGCAACTCATGATTTAGAACTTACAGAAGTTGCTAAGGATAAATATGAATGTTATTATTTTTCAGAATTAGTAGATGAAAAAGAAGGATTAAAATTTGATTATCTGATGAAAAAAGGAGTGTCTCCAACGAGAAATGCAATTAAGCTTTTAAAATTTATAGGTTATCCTGAAGAAATAATTGAAGGGGCTAATGAGAGAGTATCTATAGCATTACAAGATGAAAATAAAAAATAGGGAAAATAAATTTAATTAAACTTTAAAATTTAAATATATTGCGGGGGTTGGGGAAATGGAATTAACTATACTTCATACCAATGATATTCACAGTAATTATGAGAACTTGTCTAAAATAGTGTCTAAAATAGAAGAATTAAAAGATGAAAATACCATAATTCTTGATGGAGGAGACTTTGCTGACTTTAAAAGGATGGAGCTACAAGGCACCGATGGAATTGCAGCAGTAGATTTGCTAGAGTATAGTGGATATGATGCAATAGCTATAGGAAATAATGAGACTTTTAATGGACTTGATATACTAACGAATATGGCAACTGCATCAAAGGTTCCATTTTTAGGTTGTAATCTTTATAAACTAGGATTTGAAAATATTAAAGGGATTAAAAAAAGTACAATAATAAATAAGAATGGTGTAAAAATTTTAATTATAGGGGCATCTCCTGACTTAGGAGTATTTAATACATTAAGTGGCATAGAAACCAAAGATCCTATAGAGTCTATAAAAGAAGAGATAGCGTTAAATAATGAAAAGTATGATCTATGCCTAGTGCTATCTCATTTGGGAATGGATAAGGATAGAGAAATTGCAAAAGAGATAGATAAGGTTAATGTAATAATAGGAGGGCATTTTCACATATTAATGGACAAGCCAGAAATAGTTAATAACACTATTATACATACTTCTGGATGTTATGGAGAAAATTTAGGTTTATTAAAAATTCAGGTTCATAAAAATAATGTGGAATTATTGGAAGGTAAAAATATAAATATAAATGCTTGTGATTTATGTGAAAATGTAATAAACATATTAAAAGAGAATAAAGAAAAAGCATTAGATAGCTTAATGAAGCCATTATATAGCATACCTATTGATTTATGGCATGATGTGGCGGAAGAAAATCCTATTACAAACTTACTTGCAGATGCTTTAGCTCATGTATTTGACTGTGATATAGCCATTATAAATAGTGGAGTAATTAATGGAGGGATTAGAAAGGGTGAAGTTTCAAGCAAGAAGATTCTTGAGATATGTACATCACCTTTAAATCCAACTTATTTTGAAATACAAGGAAAACATCTAAGGGAAGCTTTTCAGTCTTCTTTAGATAGCGATGTTTGTTTTATGGATGGAAGTGGACCAGGTTTTAGAGGGAAATATTTAGGCAGAATTCATGTTTCTAAAGCGTTAATAGAGCATGATGGTAGAAAGGTAAAGGATATTTTTATTAATGGAGAAAAACTTCAAGAAGATAAATGGTATAGAGTGGCAACATCAGATTATCTTCAAAGAGGAACAGGATATGAATCACTAAAAAATAATAAAAATGAGATATATAATAAAGAATACTTAAGAGATGTATTAAGAGAATATATGGAAAAAAGAGAATTTTTAGAGGAAGCTATTAAAGAAAGATGGATATTAAAGAAAAGTTAGAGATACCTTTCTATTTTTAAAACATGGTTTAGAAGCCATGTTTTTCTATTATCAACACTAATAATAGAGATTTATTTTAATATGATTTTAGAACCTTTATTTAAAAAAGTTGTTAAATAATACTATTTAATATAAAATGATTATTATGAATTTAAAATATTTGAGATAAAGAGAGGATTGTTTATGAAGTCGCAATCTACAGGTAAAGGCTTTTTAGTGTTATCTATATCTTCATTAATTGTAAAATTGATTGGATTATTAAATGTACCTATACTAAACATAATTATTACCACAGAAGGCTATGGTGTGTATAATTTTGCCTATATGGTTTTTGCTTTTATATACACCATTAATTTAGGTGTATCTGTAGCAATATCTAAGGTAGTATCTCATTATACATCTATAGATGATGAAAAATCTTCTAGGCAGTGTTTCGAAAACGCAAAAGTAATTATTTATATATTCGGTATTGGAATAGGATTAATTATGTTTTTCTTTTCAAGATTTTTAGCGAACTTATTGAATTTTCCTGATGCATATTTAACTATAAAGATGTTTTCACCTACTGTTTTAATATCAGGTATACTAGCGGCTTATAGGGGATATTTTCAAGGAAAAAGAAATATGATTCCTACAGCTATTTCAGAAATAGTTGAACAGATTATAAATGTACCAGTGAGTCTATATTTTGCCTCAAAGTGGATTGAAGGTGGTATAGCAAAAGGATGTGCAGGGACTACTATAGGATCTTTTATGGGAGCTATAATATCATTAATTTATTTAAGAATCCTTTTTATAAAATCAGAAAAAAATAGACATAATTATAGCTTTTCTAAAAATATGGTAAAAGAAATATTAAAGTATGCCATTCCTATAGTCTTAATTTTAGGATTGCAGCAATTTGTTAGTGTAGTGGATTCGGCGCAGATACAGGGGAGATTATTGTATATTGGACTTGATAGTTCTCAAGCAAAGAAGCTCTTTGGTATATTAGGAAATTTTAATACTTTAATTAATGTACCTATGACTGTAATATCTTCATTATCTACAGCATTACTTCCATCTATAACTTCTTCTTTAGCATTAAAGGATAATATAAATTTACAAAATAAAATATCCTATGGATTTAAACTTTGTATATTAATTTCAATACCAGCATTTGCAGGACTTACAGTTTTAAGTTCTCCTATATATAAAATGCTATATCCTACTGCGGCAGAAGGGTATGTTCTTATGAGATATGGTGCCATTATTATATTATTATGGTCTATAATGCAAATTCAAGTTACAATACTTCAAAGTATGTCTAAGACATATAGATTGTTTTTACATATATTTATAGGAGATGTATTTAGAATAGTGGTAAACTATGTTTTAGTAGGAGTACCTTCTATAAATGTTAAAGGTGCAATAGTGGGAATAGCCATTGGTTTTTTAATTCCAGCTATTTTAAATCAATATTATATAAATAAGGAGTTAAATATAAAATTAAGATTATATAATTTTAGCTTAAAGGTGGTAATTTCATCTTTAATTATGGGAATAGGATGTTATATTTTCCAAAGTAATTTATTAAGTATATTTAACAAAATAGTAAGTAGTAATTATATAGCTAACGTACTATCTGTATTAATTTCAGTACTTGTTGGTATTGGAATCTATGGCCTTTTAGTATATGTACTAGGAGCAGTTAAAAAAGAAGAAATTAAATTTTTTATAAAACGGTGATAGATATAGGCATTCAATATGAAAACTTAAAATATACTCTGGAAAATAAATTTTTTATAAAAATAGCTTAAATCCTTAGAAATTAAGGATTAACAATTAATAATGAAGGATTTAGGATGAAATTCACCATTAGTGAATTTCTTAAAATAAAATTTATTCTCAAAAAACTTCAAAGGTCTTAACCGTGAAGTTTTAACCATAATTCGTATCTTTCATTCTTAATTTTTCGTTCATGGAAAGTATTTTTTATTATGGAAATTAAAATCATGCATAAGGTAGATTTTTGTTAAGAAACCCTATATATGAAAATATGTTGCATATTTTAACCATTGAAATAAAATAAGCTTTGAATCTAAAATAACCGCATAACCATTGAATTTGGGGATGCGGTTATTTTAAAATTAGGTATATTTAAATAATTTTACATCTAATATATAAATTTATTTAGTATTGTTTTCTTTTAAATATTCTTCTTCATATTTTAATAATTTATTTATAACTTCATTCGTTACAGCATTGACTTTTTCAAAATCCATATTTGGTATATATAATTTTTCAAGTTCATCATGTAATGTCTTAGCATTTTTTATACAAGATAAAGCTTTATTTAATAGTATATAAAAGGTGTTTTTTACCTGTTCGATTTCATCCTTATTTTTTTCTATAGAAGATGAATTAAGGAAACTACTCATGTCGAATATTCTTCCATCAAAAGTAAGTTTATTAATTTCATTTGAAGTAATAATAGCTGTATTTAATTCAGGGATTAAAACATGTTCAATCTTATCCGGCATTAGTGGAGTATGAAGTACTTCTACATAATATCCTCTTCTAACACCTTCTTCATATAAGTACTGAAGAACATCAGTCTTTCCTGTACCAGGAGGACCTTTTAATATATATATATTTTCATAGTCTTCAATTAAATTTGTTATAAAACTTATAACTCCAGCAGGAGTAAATGCAGTGGCAAATAAATGCCTATCATATCCTAATTTACAAACATCTTTTTTAAATATAGTATCTTTAAGTTCTTCTTTAAATACATTTATTTTACTCATGTTTAAAGCATCATTATTAAAGGTATACCAATCCTCATAAATATCTTTTGCAGCAGCTAAAAATCTATATGCTCTTTTAAAAGTCTTACCTATATTTTTATTAGTGTCCATAATTAATTCTCTAGAATCTGCAAACTTATCTTCTTCCCAGCATTCACCCATGTTTAATATTTCATCTACTGCACCAGGGTTTATTGGATCAACCACATGAGGGGAAGTTGCATCTAGAAGTGCAATATTAAGTTCTTTAATTACTACTCCATCTAGAGAGTTGCTGTCTGAGGAACAGTGGTGGTATTCTACATTATATCCTTTTTCAAAGAATAAATTGCCAACCTTTTTCATTAATGAAGATTTTCCAGTACCAGGGCCACCTTTTATGCATATGATTCGTCGGGCTTCATCTTGGGAAAGGATATATCTATAAAGTGAATAAAATCCTTTAGAAGTATTTCCGCCTAAAAAATAGTGTTTTTGCCTTTTTAACATATAACATCACACTCCATAATTTCATATCAGTATATGATATTCATTTATTTCAAAAAGTTAACATGTAATACTATAAATGTATGCAACTTTATTATACTATAAATCGAAAAAATATTTAACTAATATAGAGAACCTACTTTAAAAATTGGCAATTTTGGATGAAATTATTTTTTACCATCAATATAAAATTGTTAGTGACTATGGAAAACACTGTTCGCCGCTACAGAATAAATTGAAAATTTTTCAGTGATAAATCAAATTTAGAAGTGATATAGGTACTACTCTACTCCAAGATAATCTTTATCTATAGTTACAATAACATTATATTTAGGGTGAATTTTTTTTATTGAATTGTTTATATCTTCAATTAGTTTTTCTTCTTCATCTTTTGATAAATGATGATTAGCATCTATAACTGCATCAAAAATTAAATTTTTAATTTCTCCTTCTCCTACAACTCTAAAATCATGAGTAGATTTTATTATAGAGAAAGACTTTAAAACTTCATCTAGGATTTCCTTGTCTTTTAAAACTTCTTCATTATTTGTATTTATAGGATCCATATGAATAACTAAATAAATATCAAGTTTTTTAGAAATTTCTTTTTCTGCTTTATCTATAATTTCATGAATTTTTATTATAGAAATATTGCAGGGTACTTCAGCATGTATTGAAGCTATTATTCTTCCAGGACCATAATTATGAATCATTAAATCATGTACACCGCATATATTATCATAACTTAATATAGACTTTTGAATATCTTCTACCAATTCTTTATCTGGAGCCATACCTAATAATGGATTTAAAGTATCTTTTACCAAGCCATATCCTGCATAAAGGATTATAAATGAAACCATAATTCCAATATAACCATCTAGTTGAAGTGAAAAAACTTTAGATAGCAGTAAAGATAATACTACAGTAGCTGAAGATATAACATCACTAAGAGCATCTACAGATGAAGCTTTTAACGCTGAAGAATTAATAGTTTTTCCAACGTGTTTATAAAAACTGCTAAGCCATATTTTAAATAAAATAGATATTAAGATTAATAAAAATGATATAAGAGAAAAATTTATTGGTGTTGGATTTTTAATTCTTTCTATTGAAGTTAATACAAATTGAAATCCAACAATCATCACAATAAATGCCACAATAAGTCCAGAAATATACTCAATACGTCCATGACCAAAAGGGTGTTCTCTATCTGCTGGTTTACTAGCAAGCTTAAAGCCAAAAATAGTTATTACTGATGAAGCTACATCAGATAAATTATTAAAGGCATCAGCTATTACAGCAATACTATTAGTAAAAACACCTATTGTAATTTTTATTCCAAAGAGTAATAAATTTATTAATATACCTACAATTCCACCTAGGTATCCATATCTTTCTCTTACCTCTTTATTTTTTACATCATCATAATTTTTTATAAATTTTTTTATAATTAAATTAGAAATCATTTAATTACCTCCATGAAGCATAGTTGTTATCACTAAATTATACCATAGTATAATAAATATGTATTAATGCTAGTAGTTAATTGAAGAGGATAAAATTAAATAGAATTTCAGCTATATTTTATTATTTCAAAAATCCATAGAAATATTATGGTGAAATTTGTTATACTAAGGATATATATAGATATATTTATTTAGTTTACAATTTACAATGTAAAATTATGGTTGAAATTAAATTTGAGAAGTATCTATAATTTTTAATTTTACATTGAATGAGATTGTGAGTTTAGAGTATTATTCTATATAAAAATTTGGGAGGTGTATAAAATGTCAGAACAGTTAGAGTTTGCAAAGGATCTTGTTGACTTTTTATATGAAAGTCCAACTGCTTTTCATGCAGTTAAGTCAATTAAGAGAAAATTAGATAAAGCTGGATTTATAGAAGTTAGAGAAGAAGATAAGTGGAGCTTGGAAAAAGGTGGGAAATATTATACAACTAAAAATGATTCTGCCTTAGTTGCTTTTGTGGTAGGTAATGGGGAAATAGAAGAGCAAGGATTTAAAATGGTAGGTGCTCACACTGATTCACCAGGATTTAGAGTAAAACCAAATGCTGAAATGATAGTAGAAAATTCTTATGTAAGATTAAATACAGAAGTTTATGGGGGACCTATATTAAGTACTTGGTTTGATAGACCTTTAGCTATAGCAGGAAGAGTAATTTTAAAAAGTGAGAATATTCTTTACCCAAAAACAACCTTTGTTAATATAAATAAACCAATATTAGTTATACCTAACATAGCTATACATATGAATAGGGAAATAAATAAAGGTTTTGATATAAATGCACAAAAAGATACGTTACCAGTTTTATCATTGGTAAATGAGAGTTTAGAAAATGGCAACTACTTATTAAATGCATTAGCAGAAGAGTTAAAAGTAACTAAAGAAGAAATAATTGATTTTGATTTATATCTTTATGAATATGAAAAAGGAAATATAATAGGATTAAATAATGAGTTTATATCTAGCGGAAGATTAGATGACCTTCAAATGGTTCATGCAGGAATTGAAGCATTAATAAAAGCTGATATTACTCAGGGAACCAATGTTATGGTTTGCTATGATAATGAAGAAGTAGGAAGTTCTACTAAACAAGGTGCTGACTCTAATATGCTATCTAATATATTAGAAAGAATAGTGTTATCTCAAGGAAAAGGTAGAGAAGAATTCTTTAGAGCATTAGCTAAATCTTTCATAATTTCAGCAGATAATGCTCATGCTGTTCATCCTGCTGTACCAGAGAAACATGATCCAACAAACAGACCTCTTATGAACAAAGGACCGGTTATAAAAATAAATGCAAATCAAGCATATACAACTGATAGTGACTCTGATGCAGTTTATGAGGAAGTTTGTAAAAGTGCTGGAGTGCCTGTACAAAAGTTTGTCAATCGTTCAGATTTAAGAGGTGGAAGTACTATAGGACCTATCAACTCAACACATATAAACATTCGTTCAGTTGATATAGGAAATCCTACTTTAGCTATGCACTCAATAAGAGAACTAGCAGGTGTAGAAGATCATACCTATGTAATGAAATCTTTTGTAGAATTTTATAATTTATAAAAGAAGAATAAATTTAAAACTTATTCCAAAGGAAAGATTTCTTTAATTGTATATAGTGAACCATTAATGACTCTTGACTATAAGTTATATTATGATATAATAGTATAAATTTTATAAGTATTTTGTGTTATTTTTTAATATGAAATAACTATTTTCGTATAACCCCAATAATGTGGTTTGGGGGTCTCTACCAGGAATCCAAAATTCCTGATTACGAAGAAGATATATTATTGGTATTTTCTTTGTAGTCGGGAATTTTTATTGTATGTTATAGAAAGGGAGAATGATATGGAATTAATAAAGTTACCTAAAATTGAATTACATTGCCATTTAGATGGCAGTGTTAGACCTGAAACAATTGTTGATATATCAAAAAAAGAGAATATAAGCATTCCTAGTTCAGATATTAATATCATTAGAGAGATGATGATTGCGCCATTAGAATGCAAATCTCTTTCTGAATACTTAGAAAGGTTTGAATTACCTATAAATATTATGCAAACTAAGGAAAGTTTAAAAAGAGTTGCTTATGAACTTATGGAAGATGCAGCAAAGGAAAATATAAAATATATTGAAATTAGATTTGCTCCATTACTTCATACTAAAAAAGGATTGACAGTTGAAGAAATAATATCAAGTGTATTAGAAGGAATTAAAGCTGGAGAAAATAATTATGATATCAAAGGTAATTTAATATTATCTTGTTTAAGATATGCTCCTGTAGATACTGTTTATGAAGTTATAGAAGCAGGGAGAAAATTTTTAGGTAGTGGTGTAGTAGCTATAGATTTATGTGGTAATGAAGAAGCAGAATTCTGTGAAAGGTATATAGATCCTATTGTATTAGCTAGAGAATATGGTTATAGAGTTACTATCCATGCCGGTGAAACAGGAATTGGAAAGAATGTATTAGATGCTGTAAAAATGCTTAAAGCTGAAAGAATAGGTCATGGAGTTTTTATAAAAGATTATTCTGAAGCTTATGATATTGTAAAAGATAAAGAAATAACACTTGAAATGTGCCCAACAAGCAATATTCAAACTAAAGCAGTAAATTCTTATGGAGAACATCCAATTTTTAATTTTTATAATGATGGAATAAAAGTAACAATTAATACTGATAATAGAACCGTATCAAATACAACATTAAGCAATGAATATATTTCTATATTTAAAGAATTTAATTTAACTTATGAAGATTATAAAGAATTTTATTACAATAGTGTTGATGCAGCTTTTATTAATGAGGAAACAAAGGAACAATTAAAAAAATTAATAGAGAACAAATAAAAAACCGTGGTTTATCACGGTTTTTTATTTTAAGTACTTATATTTATTAAGTGTAGGTAAAAAAGTTAATATCATAAGAGATACCCCCATAATTAAAATTTCACCAGTTGAATTTATTATGTTTTTCTTTATAAGAAAACCTATTAAAAGCATATATCCGCCAATAAGTAAATATAAAAATCTTTGACAAAAGATAAATTTTCTTTTATTTGATATGACTTTACCGCTTCCCTCATACATTGTAATAATCTTTTTCCAAGGCATAAGTAAAGCTAATAAAAACTGTAAAATTCCTGTAGCAATCAATATTATAACAATTAAATTTTTCAAATTAAATCCTCCCTAAAGCTTAACTCACAATGCATAACCTGCAATTGTTAATTACATAAATACAAGGTAAAACAATTTATGAGTGGTACATTTATATAATTACATTTTACACTAAATAAAACTATAGAAAAACTATTTATTAAATTTTATCTTATTATAGTTAGGTCATACTGCCAAAGAACTTATACTATAGCTGAAGTTGCAGGTATTCCACCATGATCCTTTGCATTTGCATAAATTATGATTACCTAGGAAATAATATACAGGTGACAATATATATTGAAAGTGAGGATTTTTATGGAGTACATAGTTATATTATCGGTAGTTTTCTTATTGGCATTGAGAATTGTCACATTAAGAAAATGTAGTGACGATGATTTATTAGATTATATTAAGATTGGTGAAAACAATAAAGAGGATTTAAATAGCGTAGCTATGGAACTTTCACAAAAGTATAGTGATATAACTAATAAAAGCTGTAAAAAATCTCTAATTTATAATGTTAAAGATTGCTATAAAGACATTGTTTTTTGTCATAATGAAATAAATGAAGAATATAAAAAAAATTGTGATATTATACAAGGGGGAGAATGGATATTAGATAATATGTATATTCTAGAAAAAGAATATCATGATATAAAGAGTAATATGCCTCATAAATATTATAGGGATTTACCTATATTAACAAAAGGTATGTTTAAAGGTTACCCTAGAATATATCAAATTGCTATTGAACTTGTAAGTAATAGTGAAGGAAATTTAAATGAAAATATAATTAAAGAGTTTATTAACAGTTATCAAAAAGAAACTATATTAACAATGGGTGAATTATGGGCATTACCAATTATGATAAGAGCTGCTCTAATTCAAAATATAGGAAAGACTTGTGAAGAGATGTCTTTCACTATAAAAGAAAAGAAAAGAGCAGAAACTTTAGCTCAAGATATAATTAATGTTCAATTGGATGGAAGTTCAAAAGAAAATTTTTATGAAATATTAAAAAAAGAAAAAATAACCACTACTTTTGCAGATCATCTATTAAAGCTTTTAAGAGATAATGGAATAGAAGATGAGGAAGTAAATAAAGTTATAGAAGATAAATTAGATCTCAAAGAAATCAATATAGATAATGTAATAGCAACATCTCATAGAAGAGAGAATAGGTTTGAGATTATATTAGGAAATAGTATTACATCTTTAAGAAATGTAGAAAGTTTAAATTACAAAAAACTTTTTGAAAGTATATCTGTAGTTGAAAAGATATTAAAAGAAGACAAATTGAAAGTTTATGACAGCATGGACTTCCAGTCAAAAGATTATTACAGACATGTAATAGAAAAGATATCAAAAGAAAATAATATTCCAGAATCTTATATTGCTAAGAAAGCTTTAGAATGCTCAAGAGAACATAAGGAGAAACCTTATGAAAATCATATTGGATATTATTTATTTGATGATGGAAGAAGAGAATTAAATAGAAAATTAAATATTAATTATAGAGGATTTGAAAGATTTAAAAATTATATAAAAGGAAATGCTGTTAATTTTTATGTGGTAACTATTTTTTTATTGACAGCTATATTATCTGCTGCTTTTTTATATTGGAGTTATATTAATGATAACAACTTTAGATTATGGAAATATATATTGGTCATATTTATAACAGCCATACCATTAAGTGACGTTGTAATTTCTATATTAAATTGGAGCATTACTCATCTATGCATTCCAACAATAATGCCTAGAATAGAGTTTGATAATATACCTGATCAATATAGAACTGCAGTAGTAGTACCTACTATCATAAACAGCAGCAAAAGAGCTAAAGAGCTGGTAGATAATTTGGAAATCTACTATTTAGCTAACAAAGATGAAAATCTATTTTTTGTTCTGTTAGGAGATTTTAGAGATAGTCATAAAGAAGTATTAGAAGATGATAAAAAAATTGGTGAAGATACCATTAAGTATATAAAAAGATTAAATGAAAAATACTGTAAAAATAAGGATGATAGGTTTTTCTTTTTATGCAGACACAGAGTATATAATGAGGGAGAAAATCTTTATATAGGTTATGAAAGAAAAAGAGGAAAAATAATGGAGTTTAATGCTCTATTAAGGGGAGAAGAAAATACAACCTATAATATTTTTAGTAGCAGTATTGAAAATTTAAAAAAAGTAAAATATGTAATAACTTTAGATGCAGATACAGTACTTCCTAGAGATGCAGCTAAAAAACTTGTAGGTGCAATGGCTCACCCACTTAATACAGCTTATGTAGGAAAAGAAAAGAAATCTGTAATAAGAGGATATGGATTAATGCAGCCTAGAATTAGTATAAGTCTTTCAAGTGCAGAAAAAACATATTTTTCTAATATATTTTCTGGAGAAACAGGTATAGATATTTATACTATGGCAATATCAGACGTATATCAAGATTTATTTGGTGAAGGTATTTTTACTGGTAAAGGAATTTATGATTTAGATGTATTTGAATATATGCTAAAAAATGAAATACCTGAAAATAGAGTATTAAGTCATGATTTACTGGAGGGTTCTTATGTGAGAACTGGCCTTATAACAGATGTAGAATTGATAGATGATTACCCAGCTTATTATAATTCAAGCTCAAAAAGGCTTCATAGATGGGTTAGGGGAGATTGGCAGCTTATTCCTTGGCTCTTTAAGAAAAGTCCAATAAATAGATTATCTAAATGGAAGATATTTGATAATCTTAGAAGAAGTTTAATTTCACCTTCTATGGTGATATTGCTATTATTTACTTTGATTAAGTTGCTTCCAGACGGAACTGATAAATGGTATATGGTGGCATTTATATCACTAATTACTCCTATATTATTTGATGTGACTGAGTATGTTGTGTCACCACTAAAAGGTATTAGTTTAAGTGGAAGAATACAAGATGGAAAAATGGCATTTAAACAAGTGTTTTTTATATATGTATTTTTACCTTATCAAGGATATCTAATGCTGGATGCTATATTTAGAACTATTTATAGAATGACTGTGTCAAAGAAAAATTTATTGCAGTGGCAGACTGCAGCAGATGTAGAGAGGACTTCAGGTAAGAGCTTAAAGGCATATATACACTCAATGTGGCAAGGCAGCGGGATTTCTTTAATTATATTGATTATAGCTTTTTATAACAGTCAAAATGTAGGACTTTCTTTATTACCAAGCTGTATATTATGGTTTTTAAGCCCTATGATAGCATGGTTTATTAGTGTGGAAAATGAAAAAGAAACATACTCTATGAAGAAAGAAGAAGAGGCAGTAATAAGAAGAATAGCGAGAAAAACCTGGGCATATTTTGAAGATTTTATAAATGAGAAGTGTAATTATTTAGGTGTAGATAATTACCAGGAGGAACCATATAAGGGAACAGCATTAAGAACTTCTCCAACTAATATGGGGATGGCTGTTATTTCTAATATAACTGCCTTAGATTTAGGGTATATAACCATTTTAGAAGCTGTAGATAGAATAGGAAATTCTATAGATAATATGGAAAAACTAGAAAAACATAAAGGGCATTTTTTAAATTGGTATAATAGTGAAACTAAAGAACCACTATATCCAAGATATATTTCTACAGTAGATAGTGGGAATTTAGCAGGATATTTAATGACTACCTATGAAGCTTTAAATACATATAAAGAAAAAACCTTTATTACTTCAATTACTAAGGGAATTCAAGATACAATTGGTTTAGCAGCAGAAGAAATTGAGAAGTTTCCTTCTAAACAATATATATATTTGATGCTTCAAGATGAATTTGATAATAATACTAATGATTTAATTTCTTTTAGACACAATTGTTATAACTTATTATTAAGAGTAAAAGAAATATTAGAAATTCAAGAACTAACTTCAACTTATTGGACTAACAAGTTAATAAAAGATTTGAAAGAGTATATTAAAGAAATAGATACTCTATTTCCGTGGATTGTTCATTTAAATTATTATGAGGATAATATTATAAATGAAATAAATAATATTGTTACTTATAATGGATTAAATGAATATGAGTACAAGGTTAATATATTAATAGAAAAAGTGAAATCCACTGAAGGAAAATCTTTTTTAAAAGAAAGTATAGATGAAATAAACAAGTTAGTAAATTCCATAGATAAATTAAAGGAAAAAGTATTAAATATTGCATGTGAAATGGACTTCTCCATACTTTTTGATAAAGATAGAGAGTTATTTTCTATTGGATATGATTTAGAGAGTAACAGCAGAGGAAAAAGTCATTATGATCTTTTAGCTTCAGAAGCAAGACAGGCAAGTTTTATAGCAATTGCTAAAAATGAAGTACCAACAAGTCACTGGTTTAAGCTTGGAAGGTCCATGACTACTGATGGAATTGGAAAGGGATTAGTATCTTGGAGTGGCACCATGTTTGAATATTATATGCCTAGGCTTATAATGAAAAATTATTCTAATACCCTACTAGATGAAAGCTATAAATTTTCTCTTAATTCTCAAATGGAATATGGTAAGAATAAAAAAGTTCCTTTTGGAATATCAGAAAGTGCTTATTACAATTTTGATATGGATTCCAACTATCAGTATAAAGCCTTTGGAATACCTTTGTTAGGATTACAAAGAGGACTTGAAAATGAGCTGGTTATATCACCTTATTCAACTATAATGGCATTAATGGAAAATGAATCTAAGGGATTTAGAAATATGCTAAAGCTTATTAAAGAAGGTGCAGAAGGAGTATATGGTTTTTATGAAGCTATAGATTATACTCCAGATAGAGTTTCAAAAGATATAAATAAAAAGATTGTGAAGTGTTATATGATACATCATTTAGGTATGAGTATAATGGCTATAGACAATGTGATAAATAATAACATACTTCAGAAATATTTTCATTCAATGCCAATGGTTCAAGCCACAGAACTACTATTACAAGAAAAAATTTCTAAAAGAATAATTTATGATAGAGAGAAGAAATATGTAATTCAAAAAAGTATGCAGGATATTCAAAAAATTGTACCAAGAAAAGTTGACTCTCCAGTTACCAGATATCCTGTAGTTGGGATTTTATCTAATAATAATTACAGTGTAATGTTAACAAATAGTGGAAGTGGATATTCAAAGGTAGATACAATGCTACTTTATAGATATAGAGAAAAAAATACAAATAATAATACTGGTATGTTCTTTTACATAAAAGACATCAATACTGGAGAATATTTTTCTTCAACTTATGAACCATGTAGAGAAAATAAAGAAAAATATACTGCTAATTTTTATTTAGACAAAATTGAATATATAAGAAAAGATGCAGAATTATGCACCAAAACTTCTATAGTAGTATCTAAAGATGAGAACTTGGAACTTAGAACTTTAGAATTAAAGAATAATAGCAAAGATGAAAAAATATTGGAAATTACCAGCTATTGTGAAGTTGTACTTCAAGAATATGGTGGAGATTTGGTTCATCCTGCTTTTGGAAATTTATTTATAAAAACAGAAGTTATACCAGAAGAAGATATGGTAATAGCTAATAGAAACCCTAGACATAAAAATGAAAAAACACCTTATATGGTGCAATGTGTAGTGGTAGAAGGAGAAGTAATAGGGGCTTTAGAATATGAAACTTCAAGAGCAAAATTTATAGGAAGAAATAATGATAAAAATGCTCCTCAAGCTATAAAAAATAATATAATGCTTACTAATACTGTTGGCGCTATTCTTGATCCTATTATAAGTTTAAGAAAGAGAGTTAAATTAAAACCTAAAGGCAGCTGTAGAATTCATTTTTTAACTTCTTTTAGTTATGATAGGGAAGAGCTGATAGAGATTTCAAGAAAATATAGTGAAGTAGAATCAATAAATAAATTATACAACTTAAGCTTTGAGTATTGTCAAAAGGAAATGAAAAGTTTAAATATAAAATCAACACAAGGAAATTTATATCAACAGCTTGCATCAAAAATATTATTTTTAAATTCAAGCTACAGAGAAAGGGAAAGATATATTAAAAAACTTAATAAAGGTCAAAAAGATTTATGGGGATATGGAATATCTGGAGATATGCCTATGGTTTTGATAGTAGTGAGAGAAGAAAAACATATAGACATTGTAAGACAGGTAATTGATGCCCATAGTTATTTAAGAAGAAAACATATATTTTTTGATTTGATAATATTAAATTTAGAACCTATGAGTTATAAACTTCCTCTGCAAAAGAGCATAAAAGATCTTATATCTTCAAGTAACTTGAAGTATTTGGAGAATAAAAAAGGTGGAGTATTTTTATTATCATCAACTATACCAGAGGAAGATATAAACTTGTTTAAAGCCATATCTTCTGTAATTATTGATGGTGATAATGGAACTTTAGCTTCACAAATAAGTTCCATGGAAAAGGAAAATAAAGCAGATTCTCAAGATAAACCTGTAAAAGAATATGGAAAGTCTTATAAGTATGGGAAAGGTGAAGATATAAAAATTCCACAATTAGAATATTTCAATCAATATGGTGGTTTTGGAGATGATGGGAAAAACTACACTATTGTACTTGAAGGAAATCAAAATACTCCTACACCGTGGATAAATGTAATAAGTAATCCTAATTTTGGATTTTTAGTATCGGAGAGTGGATCAGCTTATACCTGGTTTAAAAACAGCAGGGAAAATAAATTAACTACTTGGAACAATGATTATATTGTAGATCCTTGTAATGAATGTATATATATCAGTGATGGTGAGAGAATTTGGAGTCCAACAGTAAAACCTATAAGATATGACAAAACCTATGTAATTGAGCATGGATTTGGATATTCTAAATTCATTCATTCGAATTTTGGCATAACTTCTGAAGCTGTAATGTTTGTACCTATAAATGAAAATGTGAAATTAATAAAACTAAAGCTTAAAAATAATGAAAATTATCATCGAAAATTACAGGTAGCATATTATGCAGAAATAACTATGGGTGTGGTGAGAGAAAATACTTATAAGAAGATATTTACTGAAATAGATAATGAAAAATCTTATATATACAGCAAAAATCCTTATAATACTCCTTTTAAAGATACCATATGTTATTTAACTATTAGCGGCGAAGAAGATATTTATTTTACTGGAGATAGAAATGAATTTTTAGGAGTTGAAGGTAATATTGAAAATCCTAGAGCTTTAAATTATGGAAAACTTGAAAACACCTGTGGGGCAGGATTAGATCCTTGCTTAGCATCAATGATTGATATTAAGCTAAAGGCAAATGAAGAAAGAGAAGTTATAATTATTTTTGGTGCTGAAGATAATAGAGAAGTTTTAGAAAGCACCATAAAAAAGTATAGAAGTATAGAAAATGTAAATACTTCTCTAGAAGAAATAAAAAATTACTGGAATAAGCTCTTAAATACTATACAAGTTGATACTCCAGATAAAAGTTTTAACATAATGTTAAATGGATGGCTTATGTATCAAACCATATGTTGTAGATTATGGGCTAGAAGTGCTTTTTACCAATGTGGAGGAGCTTTTGGCTTTAGAGATCAGCTTCAAGATGTTATGGCAGCATGTTACTTAGATTCTGAAATTACTAAAAAACAAATTCTTTATGCTGCTTCAAGGCAATTTGAAGAGGGAGATGTACAACATTGGTGGCATCCAATAATAGATAGTGGAATTAGAACTAGATTTAGTGATGACCTGTTATGGCTTCCTTATGTGGTCAATGATTATATAGATAAAACAGGAGATTATAGTATCTTAGATGAAGAGATATATTATTTAAAAGATGAAGAGCTTAGAGAAGGAGAAGATGAAAGATATAAAATTTCACCTAAATCAGAATTGAAAGAAAGCTTATATAATCACTGTTTAAAGGCTATAGAAAAATCACTAAAATTTGGAGAACACAATATACCATTGATGGGCAGTGGTGATTGGAATGATGGAATGAGCACTGTAGGAAACAAAGGAAAAGGAGAAAGCATTTGGCTTGGATGGTTTTTATACAGTATTTTAAACAAATTTAAAAATATCTGTAGACTTAAAGGTGATGAGGAACTTTATAAAAAATATAAGGAAATGCAAACCTTTATAAAAAAATCTCTAGAGGAAAATGGATGGGATGGACAATGGTATAGAAGGGCTTACTTCGATGATGGTACACCATTAGGATCATCCTATAATGAAGAGTGTAGAATAGATTCCTTAAGCCAATCTTGGGCAATTATTTCTGGTGCTGGAGATAAAGAAAGAGCAGAAGAAGCTATGAATAATCTTTATAAATATTTGGTAAGAGAAGATAAAGGTATGATATTATTATTAACTCCGCCTTTTAGTAAATCAAAGCTTGAACCAGGATACATTAAAGGATATATACCAGGAGTTAGAGAAAACGGAGGACAGTACACTCATGCTTCTACTTGGGTAATATTAGCTTTTGCTAAAATGGGTAAATGCGATGTTGCAATAAAACTTTTTAATATGATTAATCCTATAAATCATAGCAGTGATTATTTGTCTACAGAAATTTATAAAACAGAACCTTATGTAATGACAGCGGACGTCTATTCAGTAGAACCTCATGTAGGTAGAGGAGGATGGAGTTGGTATACAGGAACTTCTTCTTGGATGTATAAGGTTGCTATTGAAGGAATATTAGGATTTTCACCTAAAGATGGGAAAGGATTCACTATAAATCCTTGCAGTTCCTTACCTTGGAATGAATATGAGATAAAATATAGAATAAATAAAGCTGTTTATAACATTAAAGTTAAGAAAGGTAAAGAGAAGAGTATTTATATTGACAATAAAAAAGTTGAGGATAATTTTGTGCCTTACTTTGATGAAGGAGAGTATAATATAGAAGTAACATACAAATAAAAATAAATTTAAACTGAAAAACGTGGTTAAATGCCACGTTTTTTTACTTAAAATCTTCTTCTATAAGTTCAATTGTAACTCCATCCATATCTTTAATATAGACTATTTTAGCACCTAAATTTGTAGTTATAGGACCTTTCAAAATTTCTATATTTTCTTTTTTTATAATCTCTAACATATTATCCATATTTTCAATATGAATTATTATAGATACTTTAGATTTAGATGAATTTTCTAAATCAATATTATTGCTTTTAATAAATTCTATTAAATTGTTTTTATCATCACCTAATATTATTATATGTACATTAGGCTGAGGAGTAAAATTTCTTTTTTCTTTAAGATTTAAAAGTTTCTTGTAAAAATTTATAGAGCAATCCATATTTTCTACAAAAATTGTTGGATAAATAGATTTTATCATATAATTTCCTCCTAGAGTTTTATATTTTAAAAGTTAATTATAGCTCTTATTTTAATTGTATTAGTACTTTGAAAATTTTACCACATAAAAATACCTAGCATATAAAACTAGGTAAAAGTTATTTTTTCTTTGAGTCTTTTTCAGATTTAAAACCAGGTATATCGGATCCATTATTATAAGTATAATCAAATTCTTGGTTAGAGATATTATTTGACACAATATTATCTCTAACATTATCAGGAAGAAGTGTGTAATCTTTTAATGAATAAGCTTTAACTTCTTTTAATGGTGCTTCTAAAAATTCTCGTTCATTTGGTCCATAGGAATTTTTATTTTTCTTTGACATAAAATCACTCCTTAAAATAAAAACATAATTGGTTATTAAATCTTATAAAATCTTATAAAATTTTATAGGTTATTTATTTAAGATTTTATATTTATTTTGTGTATAATATAAAAAATAATACTAACTATATTTTGGATAAATTATAGAATTTAAAGGATAATAGCTGTTTTTGTAGAATAAGATAAAATAATAATAGTTAAATTATGTTTTGTTTTATATATAAATATAGAATGTATTTTAAGATAAATTTAAATATATTGTATTTTATAATACAAATAATTTAATTAACATTGGAATATATTGATATAGGATAAATTATATTGAATATCTTTAATTAGTTAATTCTATTTAGTTATAATTTTAAAAATGAGGAGGAATAATTATGACAGAGTTAAAACAAATTTATAAATGTGATATTTGCGGTAATATTGTAGAAGTTGTACACCCTGCTGGAGGTAGTTTAGTTTGTTGTGGCAAACCTATGACTTTAAAAAAAGAAAATACTACTGATGCAGCAAATGAAAAGCATGTTCCTGTATTAGAAGAAGTAGATGGAAAGGTTCTTGTTAAAGTAGGTTCAGTAGAACACCCAATGCTTCCAGAACATCATATTGAGTGGATAGAAATTCACACAGAAGATAGAGTTTACAGAAAATATTTATCTGTTGATGAAAAGCCAGAAGCTATTTTCAATGTAACACTTGATAAAGTTTTATATGCAAGAGAATATTGTAATTTACATGGATTATGGAAGTCATAATAAATTATTTAATTTACAAATATAAAAAAATTAATAATTATATTTATCTAATGAAGTATAATCCCTTTTAAGGAAAAGATTGAAAATTGCACAGTAAATTGTTATAATTTACTGTGCAATTAAAATATTTGGAGGTCATAGAAGATGACTACTAGAATAGCAGTTTTAGGTGGACCTAGATGTGGCAAAACTACACTTATACAACAACTATATGTTGATATGAAAATATTAGGATTAAATGTAGGTTGTGCAGCGGAATATAGTACTAAATATTTAAGAGAAAAAGGCATGATTGAAACTATTTCCGAACAATATGGAATATATTTAGGACAAGCTAAATTAGAAGAAGATCTGGAAATTTTTGAATATGCTATTACTGATTATGCTACTTTTGTTCCATACATATATACAAGATTTATGTTAGGCGATAAAAAACACACTGTAAAAGAAATAGAAATATTAAAAGACCTATATGGACTTGCAATTAGAGATATTTCAAAATATGATTACATATTTTATGTAGGCAGAGAATTTGGATATTCTAAAGATGGAGTTAGATGGCAAGATGAAGAAACAGCATCTAAAGTAGACGAAGCCATAAAACAATTTTTAGATGTAGAATCTGTACCATACATTAGATTAACAGGAAATACTAAAGAAAGGTCAAAGCAGATATTAGATATAATTGGAATAAAAGATATTAATTCAGAAGTTGCTGGAGAAAGCATTTAGAGGCTATAGTTTAGTCGCTAAATGCTTTTTATTCTGTATAATTATAAGAAGTTAAATCTTTGGATAGTTTATCAATGGAGGATTAAAAATTGACAATTAAATTGTGAATTGTAAATTGAAAAAATATTTCTTTCAAATTGTTTTATAGAAATCAATATGATAATATATAAGTTAGGTTTATTTACGGAATATAGTTTAAATACTATAAAATCATACATAATATAAAATCTAAATCTATATATTTTGTAAAGATTTAGGATAAAATATTTAATATACTTTGATAAAGGAGCGGTACTTTTGAGCGATTACATAAAGGAAATTCAAAAAAGAAGAACTTTTGCTATAATTTCTCACCCTGATGCTGGTAAGACTACACTTACAGAGAAATTACTTTTATATGGAGGAGCTATTAGACTTGCAGGATCTGTTAAGGCTAGAAAAACAGCTAAACATGCTGTTTCAGATTGGATGGAAATAGAAAAAAAGAGAGGAATTTCTGTTACATCTTCAGTAATGGAGTTTAACTATAAAGGATTTTCTATAAACATATTAGATACTCCAGGACACCAAGACTTCAGTGAGGATACATATAGAACTCTTATGGCAGCCGATAGTGCAGTTATGGTTCTGGATGGTGCTAGAGGGGTTGAGGAACAAACAAGAAAATTATTTCATGTTTGCAGTATAAGAGAAATTCCTATATTTACTTTTATAAATAAAATGGATAGAGAAACAAGAGATCCTTTTGAACTTATGGAAGAACTTGAAAATGAACTTGGAATTAAATCCTATCCAATAAATTGGCCAATAGGTACAGGAGTTCACTTTAAGGGAGTTTATGATAGAGAAAAAAAAGAGATAGAAATCTTTAATGCTGGAAATCATGGACAGACTGAGGTTGAAACTAATATAATTCCTATTGAAGATGAAGATGCAGTAAAAGAAGCTATTGGAGATTCACTATATGAAAAACTTTTGGAAGATATAGAGCTTTTAGATGTAGCAGGAGAGGACTTTGAGTATGAAAAAGTAAAAAAAGGAGAGTTAACTCCTGTATTCTTTGGAAGTGCATTAACAAATTTCGGAGTTGAACCATTTTTAGGACATTTCTTAAATTTAACTACAGTGCCATTACCTAGAATGTCAGATAAAGGAGTAATAGATGTATTTTCAGAAGATTTTTCTGCCTTTGTATTTAAAATACAAGCTAATATGAACAAGGCTCATAGAGATAGAATAGCCTTTATGAGAATTTGTTCAGGAAAATTTGAAAAAGGTATGGAAGTTTTTCATGCTCAAGGAAATAATAAAGTTAAACTTTCTCAGCCACAGCAATTTTTAGCTCAAGATAGAGAAATAGTAGACACTGCTTATGCAGGAGATATAATAGGTGTATTTGATCCAGGTATTTTCAGCATAGGTGATACACTATGTTCCACAAATAATAAATTTAAATTTGAAGGAATACCAACCTTTGCACCAGAGCATTTTGCTAGAATTAGGGCAATAGATAATATGAAAAGAAAACAATTCATAAAAGGAGTAACTCAAATTTCTCAAGAAGGTGCTATTCAAGTATTTAAAGAGCTTCACATAGGTACAGAACAAATCATTGTAGGAGTTGTTGGGGTACTGCAGTTTGAAGTTTTAGAATTTAGACTTAAAAATGAGTATAATGTTGATATCAAAATGGATATGCTTCCTTTTAGAAACATAAGATGGATTGAAAAAACTGATATACCAGCAGAAAAGTTAAATATCACAAGTGATACTAAAGTGGTAAAAGATCTTAAAGAGAGAGATTTATTAATTTTCCAAAATGATTGGGGAATAAATTGGGCTTTAGAGCATAACAATGGTTTAGTATTATCAGATATAGCTAAAAATGATCAGTAATATTTAAATATAATTAATAAAAAAGCGTGATAGATTCACGCTTTTTTATTAATTATAGATAAATTAGAAAAAGGTATTATAAAATTACAAATCAATTTTATAATAATTTAAAGTGATATTTTTATGGGCTTAAGTATTTATTAAATATATCT
>NZ_JACSQB010000125.1 GCF_014836835.1 Clostridium faecium
ATATTAAATATAAAAAGTAATTTATATGATAAAGGGTTATTACTCTCAGCAATTTTTAGTCAAGGGTAATGACTTTTTGTTTTTGGTGATATAAGAAAAATTTAAATATTTATTTTTTATTTTCTCTAAATTTTTAAACAGATGTATCTAATCTATATTTATGAAAATAACAAATAAAATATGGTGTAATTAATATTTATAAAATTTATGATAAAAATTTTTCAAAAGGAGTGTTGACAGATTTAACTATTAAGAATATTACAAGAATATACTTATACGGGGTGGTGGTGTATAAAAAGATGAAAAAATAAAAATATTAGAATTATTAAAGAAATTTTTATAAAAGATTATTGATAAAATACTTTATTATTAGATTTAAGGAGGAAAAATATATGGCAAATAAAGTATTAAAAATAGAAAGCATGACTTGTGCATCTTGTGCAAAGACTGTAGAAAGAGCCACTAAAAAGCTAAAAGGTGTAACAGAATCAAATGTTAATTTTGCTACAGAAAAACTAAATATAAGCTTTGATGAAACGAAGATTTCTGTAGTAGATATTCAAGGAGCTATTAAAAAAGCAGGATATAAGGCCATTACTGATTCTACAAATAAAATATTAAAAATAGAAGGAATGACCTGTGCATCCTGCGCAAAATCAGTAGAACGGGCAACTAGAAAACTTAATGGAGTTACAGAAGCAAATGTTAATTATGCAACTGAGAAATTAAGTATAGGTTATGAGCCCTCAAAGATAAAGGTTTCAGATATAAAGAAAGCAATAGAAAAAGCAGGTTATAAAGCAAGGGAAGAAGAAACAACGGTAGATACTGATAAAGAAAGAAGGTGATTTCTCTATTAGCAGGAATCACCTTCTTTCTTTAAGGGACGGTTCATTAGTTTTAATATGATTAGGTTAATATTATCTAGTTTTAAGTAAGTTGGCTAATTTAGGGAACGCTTCATTAATTACAATAAGATTTATAAAAGTTTTATAATAAATTAATTTTATTTATTTTAAAATAAGTATATATTAATGATAAGGGTTAAAGATATCCTATTATGCAATCTAAGAAATCAATTATTAGTAATGTTAATACCTTAGAACCAACAGGATAATAATAAATACGAATTATTAAAGAAGTTATTATATAAAATTTATTTTTATTAAAGTTATAAAATTAAAGAATAAAAATTGCTCAGGATGTGGATATGTAAATGGATTAAAATAGGTAACTAAATATATTGGAAAATCTTGACGAATGCTTTTTTGATGACTTTACAGATTTAATATGCTACAAAAGTTAAAAATATAAAAAATGTAATTATTTAATTATTGATTCAGTCTAAGAAAAGGATGAAAGTAACTATGATTAATGTAAATTTAATTGAATTATGTAAGATGGATGAGAGTAAATTTTTATGTGCAGTAATCGTTGCTCATTATAAAGGAAAATGGGTATTTGTGCGGGAAAAAGGAAAGGAAACATGGGAACTTCCTGGTGGAACACATGAAATTAATGAAAGTATAACTGAAACTGCTTGAAGAGAATTATTTAAAGAAACTGGTGGAAAAAAGTTTACTTTAAAGCCAATAGGTATCACATCTGTAAGTGGAAATGGCAGTACATCTTATGGAGCATTGTTTTATTCTGAAATTAGTGAACTTGATAAGTTGCCAAATTCAGAGATAGAAGAAGTTAAGCTATTTGATTGGTTACCTGAAAATTTGACATATCCATCAACTCATAATGTGTTGTTCAATAACGCAATTGTGTTTTATGAAAATCATAAAATCAATTGATCTATAATAGAATTATATTGTCAATTAATTAAAATTAAAATTGTTTTAATTAAAAATTTATAATAATTAGTATTATTCTTAAACATATTAAAAAATACACATTAGTCTAAAAAATTAATGTGTATTTTACTTTTTTAGATTTTAGATAAAGAATTTCTAATAATTTTCTCTACATGAGAAGGTAGATTGTTTAACTCCTCCTTGGTCAAGTTTGCAGTCTCTATCATTGGATGTATGATTATATCAACTTCAGCAGGTTTAATTTTATTTCCATTTTGCTCCATTAATTTATATGATCCCCGAATTGTAACTGGTACAATTGGTACCTTAGCTTTAGTAGCCAATTTAAAACTTCCTGCTTTAAATTCTCCCATTGCATCACCTTTGCTTCTTGTACCTTCTGGGAAAATGACTAGAGAATAACCTTTTTTTAATATTTGTACGCCATCTATAATTGCTTCTGCTGATTTCCTTAAATTGCTTCTATCCATGAATATACAATTCATGTGTTTCATCCATGTTCGAATTAATGGAATTTTTTCCATTTCAATTTTGGCAATATATCCTTTAGGTTTATCAATATAACTCATAAATAGTGCAATATCAAAGTTACTTTGGTGGTTACTCATAAAAACCACAGGTATATCTTTAGGAATATTTTCTTGTCCAATTACAGTAACTTTTGCACCACTCAGTTTTACATGAGACATTGCCCATTTAGAAGTAACTTTGTGGACATAATCTACTTTATTTTCCATAATTCCTTGCTTTTCTAAAGATTTGACTTTGTACATCTGAGGAATTTTCAAAAGTAAGCTTATCGCAAAATGTGTATACCAAGCTATTGTTCGTAGCATAATAACCCTCCATATTAATTTAATATATCCATTATAGTACAAAGTTGTATTTAGTTAAAGTGACATGCATAAGGGACAGTTCATTTAAAATACTAATATTCTAAATTTATATGTGTAAAAATTATGATTAGTTTTTTTATTTAATGACAATAATTATAAGAAAACTATAATAATTGGAGGAGTCAAAATGGCTAGAACAGCTAGAGTGTTAAGTGAAAGTGGAGTATATCATGTTATGACTAGAAGTTTTCCTGATAAACCTTTATTTTATGATGATAGTGATAAAGAAAAGATGCTTCAAATCCTAAGAAAATTACAAATTGAAGAAAATTTTAAAGTTTATGCTTATTGCTTAATGGATACCCATACACATTTTTTGATAGATATTAATGGCGGAGATTTAGGAAAAATGATGAAGAAATTCAATTTAAGATATGGCGGATATCTTAGAAAATGTAAGAATCATAAGGGACCAGTGTTTAGAGATAGATATAAAAGTAAGCCTATAAATAATGATGCATATTTAATAGAAGTTTCTAAATATGTACATAGAAATCCAGTAGATATAAAGGAATATAAAGAAAATCCAGAGGAGTATACATATTCAAGCTTATCGTTGTATTTAGGATTAGAAAAAAATAAATTTAATCTTTGTGATGAAGATTATATAATGAGTTTTTTTGGAAAAAGAAAAAAGAGAGCAAGAAAAAATTACTATAAAGCAATTTTTAATGTAGAAGAAGAAAAGCTTAAAGAAATGGAATTTGAAAATGATAAATCAGAATATAGAAGCGAAAAAGTTATTTTACTTAGAAATTGTTCAGAAAAAGAAATAAGTAATTTTGTTTGTGAAAAGATGAAAATAGAGGAAATAGAATTAAAAATTAAATATAAAAGAGAAAGCAGAATAGCAAGGGCAATATATGTGTTATTTTTAACTCAGTTTAGTGGTAAAAGTCAAAAAGAAATATGCATGATATTAGAGAATGTAACACAATCTAATGTATCTATGCTTTGTAAATATGGAGTAGAGCTTATAATTAAAGATAAATTTTATCAAAATATGTTAGATGAGTTAGTAGAAGTTAATCTTCAAAAAATAGCATGTTAAGGAAAAAAATGTATTTATATATTAATATTGATGCTATTAGAAAAACAAGGACAAGCTATTAAAATTATAACTAAAATTAAAAAAGTTTAAATGTGAATGAGCTATAACTAAAGAGATTCTAGGGACGGTTCATTAAAAATATAAATATTGAGATAGTTATTTGATTTTTTAATGAACCGTCCCTTAGATAATAAACCGTCCCTTAGATATTAATGTGTTTAGATTTTTTAAGTATATAATAAATAAAACTCAACCAATGGTTAAGTTTTATTTACTATATTCAACTACACCTCCATTGGTATTTTAAATGCTACAATGTATACTTAATATGTAAGATCTTATAATACATCTAATGGAGCGTATGAATATGGAAAGATTACAAATTGGTGAAGTGATATGTAAATTAAGAAAAGAAAGAGCTATTACACAAGAGCAATTAGCTAGTTTTATAGGTGTTTCTATGGCTGCTGTTTCAAAGTGGGAAAATGGGGTTTCATACCCAGATATAACTTTACTTCCAGTATTAGCAAAATTTTTTAATGTAACTATAGACAAATTATTAAACTTTGAGATTGAGCTATCTGATGAAGAAGTCAAGAAAATCCATAGTGAGTGTGAGAAGCTTTTTAATAGTGCAGATAATTTTGATTTAGCTATTGAAAAAAGTAAAAGTTATATTTTAGAATATCCAAGTAGTTATTATCTAAAAGATAAAATAGCACATTTATTTTTTGCTCATTCATGGAGGGCTAATGATGAAGAAAAAACTATGGAAATGCTAACATATATTATTGAATTATTTGAAGATGTAGCATCAAATTGTACAGATACTAAGCTTGTAGAATGTGCATTATTTGCATTAGGTGCTATGTATTCACAAGTTGGTGAAGATGATAAGGCAATAGATTCTTTAAATAAAATTCATAAAAGCCAATGTGATCCCAATGATATACTTGCAAACATATATATTAAACAAAATAAATTTAAAGAAGCTAGAAACTTGCTTCAAAGCAAATTATATAAATATATTTACGAGATACCCCTTATATGCATGGGGCTGGCCAATTCTTATGGAATAAATGAAAAAGATTTTGATATGTTAGAAAGGTATTATAAGCTAGCAATAAATTTTAAAAAAGTATTATCACCGGATGGAGATGGGGCTTTAAAATTATGGATGGAATATTTTAATTTGGCAAGAGTATATTTACAAGGTAATAAAAATAGCAAAGCTATAGAAGCACTAAAAACAATGGTAAGTTACATAAAGAGAAATGATATTAATGACTTTGGAAATCTAAATAATATTTGGTGTTTTAATGAAATTGAACGTGGAGAAAAACCATTAACAATAAATTTATATGAAAATATTTTTAAAATGCTTGAAGATTCAGTTTTTGATCCAATCAGAGAGTGTAAAGAATTTAAGAATATATTAACAGATTTAAAGGATTTAGAAGTTAAGTCTTTAGCTAAAAAATAAAAAATTAATACTATACTTATAATTCTTTTAAATAATATTATAATTAATTCTAATAATAGTTTAATTTAATAATATACTAAAGCAATATTCTATGATATAATCTCTTTATATCATAAAATATTCTCGTATATCATCGGAAATAAGGTCCGAAAGTTTCTACCTGCTAACCGAAAATTAGCAGACTACGGGGTTAAGTTATTTTAGTAAAGATATTAATTTCTATTATTAAAATTGACACACCTCAAATATATATTTGAGGTGTTTTTATTTTTCCCCTAAATATAATGTGAAATCTTCAAAAATTATTAGATATTCTATGACATAATTTTCAATATTATTTTGTGAAATATACATAGATGTATGAGAACATATGATAAATATATTTTTAGGGGGATTACAACAGTGAAAGAAAATGTGCAAAATCTTTCTAGTGATGAGTTACTTTATGGAATTGATGATACTCCTAGTATAAGTACGCAAATATTATTAGGACTGCAGAATATATTTGCTGCCTTTGGAGGAATTATAGCAGTGCCACTAGTAATATCAAGTGCATTAGGATTTAATGGAGCAGTTGCTACTGCAGTTTTAAGTGCATCTATTTTAGCAGCTGGTATAGCGACAATAATACAATCTAAAGGAATAGGGCCTATAGGCTCAAAAATGCCTTGTATAATGGGAACGGACTTTACATTTGTTGCTCCAGCAATTGCTATTGGATCAGTTGCAGGACTACCAGCTATAATTGGAGCAACAATTTTAGGCGCTATAGTAGAAATTGTTTTAAGTTATTTTATTAAACCACTAATGAAATTATTTCCACCACTAGTTACAGGAACAGTAGTATGTTTAATAGGATTAACATTATTACCAGTATCGGTTGATTGGGCAGCAGGTGGTGCAGGGGCAGCCGATTATGGAAATTTAATTAATGTTTCAATTGCTATGTTTGTCATGCTTATAACCTTACTTTTAAACAGATATGGTAATGCCATAGTTAGTAGTGCATCAATACTAATAGGAATGGTTATAGGATATATTATATGTATTCCATTAAACATGGTGGATTTTACATTGGTAAAGGAAGCAAGCTGGTTTGCACTGCCTAACATATTTAAATATGGTGTGGATTTTAATTTAAAATATGTATTACCATTTATTCCAGCTTATTTTGTTGCTACTATAGGAAGTGTTGGATGTTTAGTATCTATTTGTGAAGTTTCAAAAGTTAAAGTGGATGAGAAAATTATTGGACGAGGTGTATTAGCAGATGCTATTGGAAGTGCATTGGCAGGAGTTGTTGGTGCTTTTCCCAATACAGTTTTCAGCCAAAATGTTGGATTAATTCCATTGACAAGAAATGCAAGCCGTTCAGTAGCTACAATGGCAGGAATACTTTTAGTAGCATTAGGATTTTTCCCAAAGTTTGCAGCATTAATTAATATTATGCCACAGCCAGTACTTGGTGGTGTTGGAATAGTTATGTTTGGTACCATAGCTGCAGCAGGAATTAAGACTTTAAGTAGAGTTGAGATAAATAATAGAAATTTATTGATAATAGCAACATCAATAGGATTAGGATTAGGGGTTACTTTCCGCCCAGAGTTTATTGCTCAATTGCCAGAAGCAGTAAAGATGATTTTTTCATCAGGAATATCAACTGGTACAATTGTAGCGCTTATTTTAAACAAAATATTAAGGGAAGAAAAAACAAATGAAGGAAGTAGTGAAAATGGAAAAGCTGCGTAAGAAAATATTAGAAGAAGGTATGGCATTAAATAAAACTGTTTTAAAAGTAGACTCATTTTTAAACCATGGTGTAGATCCAAAGCTTATGTATGAGATAGGAACTTATTTTAAAAACTACTATAAAGATAAAGGAATAACTAAGGTGTTTACTATAGAAAGTTCAGGGATTGCACCAGCAGTAATGACTGCTATGCAGATGGATTTGCAAATGGTAACTTTAAAAAAGCAAACTTCTAAGATCTTAAAAGGTGAAGTTTATCAAACTACAGTTCACTCTTTTACTAAAGGACTAGATTATGAATTAACACTTTCTAAGAAGTATATAAATGAGAATGACAACATACTTATAATAGATGACTTTCTAGCAAATGGAGAAGCTGCTTTAGGTGCAGCAAGATTAGTTGAAGCTAGTGGAGCTAAGGTTGGTGGAATAGGAATAGTTATAGAAAAATCTTTCCAACCAGGAAGAGACATGCTAATAGAAAAGGGATATGATGTTTATTCTCTTGCTAGAATTAAGAAATTAGATAAGGATTTAATTGAATTTGTAGAAGAATAAAACAAATTTACAAAATGATTTAGAAAAAATTGGGGGCTATTACATATAGAAAATAAGCTATATCTTGAGTAAAATCAATGATATAGCTTTATTTTTTATAAGAAATAATTATTTTATTCAATAAGAGTTAGGTTACTACCATCTAAATCCATTTTATATAGTTTAAATTCACTATCTTCATAAGCAACGAACCAAATTTCATTATTAATAATATTCATTTCATTAGATTTAATATTATTAATTTTTTTAATTTCTTTATTATTTAAGTCAATTCTATATATATAATAGTCTTCATATAAAACCTTAAGGGAATAGCCATCAATTTAATGTGATAAAATAAGCATGAAAAATTGATGGTTATTTTAAGTTTATGATTGAAAAAATAATTTAACCATAAATTTTATGAAAATAATTTCAACTAAAAATTATGAATTTATAATAAATACACAAATATTATAATTTAAATTCTGTAGTAATTGAGTTTTTATTGCAGTATTCGACTGTAAATTTTGCTAATGTACTGTTTGTAATTTTAATACTTCTACAAAAAATATTTTTTACTGTAAATGCCAATTAGCTCTCTAGCAACAAAAAATAGATTATCATAATAAATATAGTTGATATAAATTCGATTTTTTGTGTGGATTGCATAGATAGCTTAAGATTATGAGTAGTTTAGAGTAGCTTCATAACTAATTTACAAAAATGTAACGTTATGTAAGAAATAAATTTTATTCATAATTGGTGAAGAGAAAACAGATTCTGTTTTTACAAGATCATTTTCAGCTCTAATAGTTACTGTAATAATTTATTTTCATAGAAGAGAAAGCTTTCTTTCAGAGAGTGAGCTAAAAATGTTAAAGAAAAGACTATTGAGTATATGATTTGTGAAAAAGATGTAAGAGGGTATGTAAAAGATAAAGGATGGGCACATTCAACAGCACATACTGCTGATGTTTTAGATGAGCTAGCACAGTGCGAGAGTATAGAATATAAAGATTTATTAGATGTATTAGAAGCAATTAAAACTAAAGTATGTATTAATAATTATTGCTATGTAAATCAAGAAGATGAGAGAATGGCAGTAGCTATAATAAGTGTAATTAATAGAAACTTACTACATAATAAAGAAATTACAAATTGGATAAAAAGCTTTGAGGATATAAAGAAAGCAAATCATTACCCAGAAGATCATAATTTACTTATAAATATTAAAAATTTCTTGAGAAGTATTTATTTTAGATTGATATATGAAAATAATTCTGAAGTAATTAGCGAAGCAATAAAGGAAACATTATATAAAATTAAAACTTTTTAGATTAATTATATTTAGGCAAAACTAACTAAATAAAGAGCTAATATTTTTTATTTATTGATTTAAATATATAATTAAAACTAACTAAGGCTTATTTATTTTAAATCAAGAATAGCATAAATTATCAAAAAATAATTTTAATTTATAGATAAAATATAATTATAGTAAGGATGTGAATTGATGGATTACTTTGAAAGAATACAAAATGCTATTGAATTTATAGAGGAGAATCTTCAAGAAGAAATAGAAATTGTTGAAGTTGCATCAAAAGCTTTTTTTTCACCATTTCATTTTCAAAGGCTCTTTCAAGCAATTTCAGGATTTTCTGTACAGGAATATATAAGAAAAAGGAGATTATCTGAAGCAACACTTTTACTTAAGAAAACAAATAAAAATATACTAGAAATAGCTATTTCTTATCAATATAATTCTCAAGAAGCATTTACTAGAGCATTTAAAAGCTATTTTGATATAACGCCGGCTGCATATCGAAAAAGCAATATAAATGTGAATAAGCAAAATAAAATTAACTTTCTTGATTATAGAAGGAATATTAAAGGAGAGATAAATATGAATAAACCTGATATTGTTATTTTAAATAAGATAAATATTGTTGGATATGAATATAAGACTAATTTAAATGATTATAAGTATTTCAAAGATATACCTGAATTTTATGATGATTTCGGTAAAAATAGTTATTATCTCCAAATTCCGCAAAGATCTAAGCCAGGCATTTCTTACGGTATAGCCTGTAATTTCCAAGATAATGGTGAGTTTTCATTTATTGTTGGTGAAGAATCAGATGCTTCTTCTGAAAATATAAATGATAAGTTTGTTGGCTTTCAAATTCCAGAGGGAAAATATGCAGAATTTAAAATATGTGGATCAGTTGATTTAGTTCAAAATACAAGAAGATATATTTATAGTAATTGGTTACCAAATTCTAATTATGAAAGAAGAGAAGGACCTGATTTTGAGATTACAGATGTTTGTAATTCAATATTTCCGAACAATATGAATATGAAAATATATATACCTATTAAGTAGGAATTTTACTTTAACATTTCTTTTGTAGATAGGTAAGGTGAATAATATGAATATAGAAGTAGCTTTTAATGAGTTTCCAGCTTTACAGTCAGAAAACTTAATATTAAAAAAAATTGAAGCTAGCAATATAGAAGAATTATATACGATTTACAGCAATGAAAAGGTATTTAAATATTGTGGAATTATACCAAAGAAGAATATTAAAACTATAAGTAATATGGTTACTCATTTTGAAAGAGATTTTAATAAAAAGGATAGAATTAAATGGGGCATATTTTTAAAAAATAAGGACGATATATTAGTAGGAATCATTGAAGCTATGGATTTTAAACCAAAGATAGATATGGTAACAATAGGATATTTTCTATCAGAATCCTATTGGGGAAATGGAATTGCATCAGAAGCTCTTAAAACAATAATTAAATTTTTATTTGAGAAGGTCAACGTTAATAGAATACAAGCAGAAGTTATGCCTGAAAATGAAGTTTCAAAGAAAGTTCTCTTGAAAAATGGCTTCACTAAGGAAGGATTATTAAGGCAGGCTAATTTATGGTCCGGTAAAGGAATAGTAGATTTGGAGATATACAGTATTTTGAAAGGAGATTACAATTAAACCATATATTTAAACAAATAATTATAAATTATTAAAGTCATTATTTATAAAGTTGAAAGATATGCAATTTAGTTAAATACTCTTAAATTGCATATCTTTTATTTTTACAGGAATTTTGTACATTATTATTTTTTGTGAATATAATAATATGTAGAAAGCTAAGTTGAATATTTAAACTTTTTATCTTTAACTTTTAATATAAATGTCAACTTTAATAATTAGTATTTATATAATGTATAAAACAGGGGAGTATTACTTAGAATTATTTATCTATTGTAGTTATAAATTGTTAAATTATAGGTGTAGTGATTTCTGTAATTGTTTTATCTTTAAATTGTAGTAAAAGTTTTAAAAGTTTAAAGGCTAAAATTTTCATTTGAATAATGAAAATTATTATTTAACAAAAGGGGAGGGGATAAAGCGATGGAAGATAGAAAAGTATTAACTACTTTAGAAGAAGTAAAAGCTATTTCTGATCCTTTTAGATACAGAATCATAATTACACTTATAGATATAAATGAGCCAGCCTCAGTGAGGCAAATATCAGATAAAATGAATGAAATGCCATCAAAAATATATTATCATATAAAGAAATTAGAAAAAGTAGGAATAGTACACACAGTTGATAATAAGAAGATCAAGGGAAATGGAACTAAATATTATGAACTTTTAGCTAAAAAATTTGAAATAAGATGTTCGAAAGAAATAGATGAGCCTTATAAAATAATGCATTTAGCCTTAGAACAAAGAATGATTTCAAATTTTTATGATAATAGTAAAGAGGTATTTTTAAGCACTATGAATAGCGATTTACAAGGCAGCGGTGGAACTATTATGAGCAAAAATATTTATCTTGCAGAAGAAGAGGCAGATGAAATAATATACTTAATGAGAAATTTTTTAAAAAATCATAAAGAAGAAGATTATAAAAAGCTTAAATATCATGTCTTTTTCACAATAATCGAGGAGTAAAGAATAATTTATTTTAGCCCATAACTATTTTTCTAAGATTTTAGAAAAATAGTTATGGGCTTATGCATTAATAGTGAAACATCTAAAATATATGGAAATTACTAGCTAAAATATGAAATTAAGCATAGAGGATTAAATAGTTTTAGACTATACAAACCTTGAAAATATAATGTATTTTTATGTTATGAACTTTCATATTTTCTTCTTTTAAATTTTAGAGCAAATATAGATGCAATAATTATAGATAATAATGCAAATATAAGAATAGTAACTAAATAAGAAGTATTTTCAGGAGTTTGAGATCCTTGAACTCTATTACTAATATTTGGATTTTTCTTTAAGTTATCTTGAAAATCTTTATTACCATTTTCACCATTCATACTAAAAGGAGAGTTTTTAATAATTTCAATTGTAGACTCATCAATACCTAAATTCTTAAGTTCTGCAATTTGTTCATCTGTAAGGATACCATCTTTTGAAGCTTGAATTATTTCCATAGCTTTTTCTATTGTGATCATATCAGGCATATTACCATTGCCAAAGTTATTTGGAGAGTTGTTATCCTTAGCTGGGAAATTGTTTTCAGGTGATTTTTCACCAGGGAATTCACCATTACCACCACCAATAGTTCCAAGAGCGCTTAAATCAACATTTGTAGGAATATTACCATAAGTAGTTGATGGTTGAGCACCTGTAAGTTGAGCAGTTATGCTTGAAGCTCTATCTTTTCCGAAAGAAATAAGTATTGGAAGAGAAGTTTTATACTCTTCATAGGTATAAAAGGCAGTTGCATCATTCTTAACATAGTTTCCAATAAGATTATCTAAGCTATTTATTGTAGATTTGAAAACTCCATTATCAATGTAGTTTGTCACTATTTCATTTAGATATTTATGGTATAATTCTTTGTATTCAGACACTTCAAGAAGCTTAGCTATAAGTGGACTATTTTCTAGAGTATCTGTAACAGGAGAATCAATAGGGAAATTAATGGCCTTTTTACCATCATTCATTTGAAATCCTGCAAAAGAAAGGTTAAAGTCCCATGGCAATATTTGAAAAATATCATTTTCTTCATAAAGATAATAGTTATGTTTCATACTTCCAGCATAGCTGTCTAGATTAACTAAAAATGTATTAACAGCAAAATACCTTAGTATTTCATCTACATCAAGATATTTTTCTAAATCAGTGCCTTCATTGAGATTTTTTATCATATTGATAACCTTTTCGTGATCTGAGGAAGTAGTTTTTTTAAGTACAGCACTGTCTAAAACACTTGAGTAATTTGAAGGATCATCACCATTCCACACAAGGTTTGTACCACCACTTGATCCCATACCTTTACCGCCACCCATTGGATTTTGTTTATTACCTTCTCTATTAGGCCCTTCATTTAAATTAGCTTTTTCATTTAAATTAGGTCTTTGATTAGGAGCAGCATCTGGAGCATTATTTGGATTTTCTCCTTGTTTACTATCAGGCATATCACCACCTATTTTTGTGCTTTCAGGCTTATAAAGATTTCCTTCTAAAGTACCATAGTTTCTTTCAAGAAAACTTTCCTCTATAACTTCTACAGCTAAGTAAAGGCCCCAGTTTTCACCATTTATCTTTATATTTGCATAAGCATAAGCTGGTGTTGGAACTCCCATGGCAGTATATAAATCGTATGAAAGATACTCTTTCATATAAGTGGTATCTGACATAATATTATTTAGAACTAATTTATTAAGACCATGCAAGGTTTGTCCATCTACGTACTCATCAAACTTAATTTTAAAGCTATATCTATCAGTGGTGTCATTGCTTGCAATTATTGATAAGCTAGAGTTACCTTTAGGTCTTATGCCTACATTATAATATGTTTCACCATTAATTGAGATATTTGCATTTTTATATTCTTCTTTTGTTGCATTTTCAATAGTCCAATCCCAATCTTCTTGAGAAATAGTTATATCAATTTCTATTACTTTATTTTTATCAAATATTTTGCTTATATATTCTGCTTCTGTAGTAGAAGAGGTATAATTTGTATTGTTGGATAAAATCATAATTAAAGAAGCAACTAAAAGAGATAATATCATAATAATTGATATTATGATATTAATAAATTTATTGGAAATCATTTTAACACCACCTAATATTAGGACATATATTCTCCATTATAACTTACAAGAATAGCATTATTTATGCCTTGTATATGGCTAATTTCATTTACAAACTTTGTTGACATTTCTTTTAGCCTAATTTCAACAGTTAGTTCAATACCATTACTGGAAGATACGGTTTTTGATTTGACAACATGATTTTTCACAGATTTTTTTATATATTCTATAGCGGCAGTTTCGCTTTCATCACTATTGCAGTTTATTACTAATATATAAGGGTTGTCGGTACTTTTTTTATTTATAAATATTATCATAATTACACCAATAAATGCTGAACCAAATACAGCAAGTGGTATGAGTCCAGCACCTAAAACAATACCAGCACTGATTGACCAAAATAGAAAAGCTATATCCATAGGTTCTTTAATAGCTGTACGAAATCTTACAATAGACAATGCACCAACCATACCAAGGGATAGGATTACATTTGAAGTTATTGCTAAAATAATTAGTGTAGTTATAAGTGTCATTGAAAGAAGTGAAGTACCAAAACTTTCTGAGTACATTACTCCCTTAAAAGTCTTTTTATATACTAAGAATATAAAAAGACCAATAGCAAAGGCTAATCCTAGTGCTATAACAGTGTCTAATAAGGAAAAGGTTGTTGCTTTTTCTAAAAAGCTTGATTTAAAAATATCATTGAAGCTTAATTGGCTATTTCCATTCATTTTTATTACCTCCATTAATTTGTTTTATCCATATATTCTACAGGCTGCGTATTTTGAAACTGATGTACTTTGCCGTTCTTTTGTTTGAATTATATCTTGTATAATTTCTGGTAGAAACTCATCATACTTAACTTCTAAAATCATTGTAGTATTTACAGGTATTCCTAAAGTGGGAACTTCAGAGTTAAAAAGGTTTTTAGCAAATAATCCAGTTCTAAGGTTACTATCTATGGTAATTCTCACATTACCAGGCTCATAAATATATGCTTCTCTAGTATAATCAACAATAGTTTTAGGTCTTAAAAATTGGTATTTCATTTTTGCATAGAGTTCTTTAAGAAGATCGCTATTGGATTTTAAAAGCCATGAGGTATGATTTTCTAGTAGTAAATCACATTGATTCTTTGTTAACATTGTAGAATTCTTTAAGCATAAACCATTAATTTTACTTTTCTTTTCAAGTTTTATGACTGATGGTACATCATTATAAAATCGAATTCTAAATTTTTCACGGTTATTTACACCATTTATTTTTTCCATCAATGCTTTATTATTAAAGTTATCAAAATATAAACTTCTAATTTTATATGTGCCATAAGCTCTAGCATTTACATCTAATTTGGCAATATGCTTAAGTCTATTTTTTATTTCATAGTAATCACAAAGATTTATAAAATGTTTTATTTCATGTCTTGGTTTTATTTTTTTCATCATGTCACCTCCCTTTATTAGGAAATTTACAAGTAAATCATAAAATATAAACCTTAAATTAGTCTTAAACTTAAAGTTATTTTAAGATTTGTATGATAGAATTTATTTAACATATCCTAAAAAATAAAGTAAAAATTTATAAAACTAGAGGGTGATTATCTTGAAACTATTATTGGTAGAAGATGAAAAGCAACTGTCAGAGGCTTTGACGCAACTTCTTATGAAGAATAAATATTTTGTTGATGCAGTATATGATGGTGAAGTAGGTCTTGATTATGCAATGACAGAAATATATGATGTAATAATTTTAGATATAATGCTGCCAAAACTAAATGGACTAGAACTTCTTAAAAAATTACGTTCAGAGGGAATATCTACTCCAATAATTCTATTAACAGCAAAAGGGCAAATTTGTGACAAGGTTACAGGCCTTGATTATGGAGCTGACGACTATTTAGTAAAGCCTTTTTCACCAGAAGAGCTATTAGCAAGACTTAGAGCACTTTGCAGAAGAAAAGGTGAATTTATTAATGAAAATATATTAGAGTTTGCTGATATTAAACTTAATTTATCTACTTATGAACTAGAAGGAAAAGAAAACAGTGTAAAACTATCATTAAAGGAATTTGAAATAATTAGATATTTTATGCAAAGACCTAGAAATGTGGTTAGTAAAGATGACCTTATTATTAAACTTTGGGGCTTTGATTCAGAAGTAGAGTATAATAATATTGAAGTTTATATATCTTTTTTACGTAAAAAGTTATTGCATATTGGATCTGAGACAGCTATAACTACATTAAGAGGAATTGGGTATAAACTGGAGGATTAAAATATGTTCCATAAGCTTAAAAGAAAATTTATTATAATAAACATGACTCTTTTAACAGTAGTTTTTATTGCAATATTTTCAACCATATATATTATGACTATGGTTAGTGCAGCAAGACAAACAGAATTTATTCTTAACACTTTAATGCATGCACCTCCTAAGCCATCTCCTAATAATCCAGCAATTGCAAGCAGTATTATTGTAGAGTTAGATAAGCAGCATAATATAGTAGATGTATTTTCTTTATTTGACATTGAAAAAGAATCAATTGAAGAAGCTATATCAGAAGCTATAAAAAGTAAAAAGCTTTCTAAAAATTTAAAGATAGAAGGTAGTAGTTATGCTTTTTTAAAGCAGGATACTCCAAGAGGGATGAAAATTGTTTTTGTTGATAGGAGTCCTCAGCATACAATGGTCATTAATTTGCTTAAAATATTCTTTTTAGTAGGAGGTATTAGTCTTATTATATTGTTATTGATTAGTATGTATTTTGCTAATAGAACAATAAAACCTATTAAAGAAGTTTTTGAAAAGCAAAAGCAATTTATAACAGATGCATCTCATGAACTTAAAACACCACTTACAATAATAAAAACCAATACAGCCCTAGTTTTATCTAATAGTGAAGAAACTGTAAAAAGCCAAAGTAAATGGATTGGATACATAAATTCTCAAACAGATAGGATGTCAAAGCTTATTGATGATATGCTATCATTAGCTAAATTAGATAACCCTCAGCACAAAGTGTGTTTTTCAAGTTTTGATATTAGTAAAACTCTTGAAAACATTCTTTTATCCTTTGAAGCAGTAATTTATGAAAATGATATAGAGTTAGATTTTAATATAAATAAGAATATATTTATAAATGGTGAAAAAGAAAGTATTAAAAAACTTTTCAATATTCTTATGGATAATGCAATAAAGAATACTCCATCAAGGGGTAAAATTTCCGTAAAGCTTGACTGTGATAAAAGCAAAATAGAAGTTGAAGTAAAAAATACTGGTGAGGGTATTTCAAAAGAACATATTGATAAAATATTTGAACGATTTTACCGAGTTGATGACTCACGAAATAGGGAGAGCGGAGGATATGGACTTGGACTTTCAATTGCTAAATCAATTGTAAATGAGCATAATGGAAATATATATGTAAAAAGCAATATAAATGAATATACTTCATTTATTGTGGAGTTACCTCAAACCGTTAAACTATAGAATGTATTTTGATTTCTGTGATTTTAAACTTTTATCCTTTTGTTGGGATGAAAGTTTTTTTATAAATGGAATAGTTGAAAAAGTTATAGAGAAGATGGGAATTTCAAAAATCACAGTTTGTAGCTATTTAGATTAAATTAAAAAACAAAAAATAATATTATAGATATAAAAATCTCTATATATCTAGACTTTATATTATCATAATTATGAGGTATACTATAAAGAGATTATTGTATAATTTTAGTAAATGCGCTATAAAGTGTATTTGAATTGCTACAATTCAATATAAATTAACAAATTTATTAAATTGAGTAAGAGGGGATTAAAATGAATTTTAAAAAGAGAAAAATATTGGTCATTATCACTATTATTATGATTACCCTATTGATAGGATGCGGAAATAATGCTATGGATAGAGTTTATAATGATGATAGTAAAATAGCTAATGACTCAGATACTTTTGGATTAGATGAAAGTGATGAAACAATAGAAGAAGGAGTATACAAAGGAAAATTAAAATTTAGTGGAAGTATAACTATTTGGACATATGAAAGCAATGAGGACTTTGAATTACAAGTTCCATATACTTTATCAGTAAAAAGTGGAAAGGCAAAAATTGTTTTAATATCACCTGACAATACAGTTAATACTCTTGTTGAGAATACAAACAAATCAAGTGTAGAAGGGGAAGCTATTTTAACTGTGCCAATTAAAAAAGGTGTTAATCGTATAAAATTAGTAGGATATAAAAAAGCAGATATTGATGTTGAATTGAATATTGAAAAAGGAACATTTCATGAAATAAATTTTTAAATAAATATGTAATAATAACTTTATGTAGTAAAAATTTGTTCTAAAATTATAAAGATGAAAAATGAATAGGTAAATAGGAAAGATTTTTTAGGGATATAACTCTCTAATAAAAGCTCATTCTGTTTGGTTTTGAAAAAAACTGGCAGAATGAGCTTTGTTTTTATAGAAAATTAAGTTTCTAAAGAAAGAGTATTGATAATGTGTAAACTTTTTTAAATTAGTAGATTTTTTACCTATATATACATAAATATTTTTAAAATAGAGAAACTAATAACAAATATGCAAACATATGAGAAGTTTATAAAGTACAGGTTTTAGCTATATCACCTATAAGAATTTCAAAAAATCATTAGGATATTTGAAAGGTGATAAAATTCTTTATCAAGGTATAAAAAAGTTATAGGAATCTTAAATATATATTAGTGGCATTCTCATCTAATGTTTAATGAGATTTAGGCTACTATAGGGATTTAATAAGATTTACTGGTTATGAAAAATAAAAACTTGAAAACAAATAAAAAATATAGGAAAAGGAGAGGGTTAAGTTTCTTCAAGTTCTCTTAACCGGCATAATTAAATGAGTGAAACTATATTGGAAAAAACAGAAGGACGTGTTAGTTATCACGATTCCGTTGAGGAAATGCTTAAAAGAATTAGAGAAGATGGCATGTCTAATGTATTTGATAGATGGGCATCTCAGGAAAAAATTAGATGCAAGTTCTGTCTAGAAGGATTAAGCTGCCAATTATGCTCTCAGGGACCATGTAGAATTAACCTTAAAGGGGAACAAGAAAAAGGTGTTTGTGGTATTGGTCCAGATGCTATGGCAATGAGAAATATGTTACTAAGAAATATTATGGGAGCTGGTACATATGGTCACCATGCATATGAAGCTTTTAGAACATTAAGAGCAACTGGAGAAGGGAAGACTCCATTTACAATTAAAGATGTAGATAAGCTTAAATGGATGTGTGACAAGGTTGGAATTAATACAAATCAAGATATTAATAAAATGGCAATAGATTTAGCTAACTTTTTAGAAGCTGAAATGGGTAAAGATATTGAGGAGCCTAGCATAATGGTAGATGTATTTGCACCAAGAAAGAGAAAAAAGGTGTGGAAAGACCTCGGAATATACCCTTCAGGAGTAGTTCATGAAGAACAAAATGCAGTAGCAAGTTGTTTAACAAATGTTGATGGAGATTATGTATCTTTAGCAAAGAAATCATTAAGTTTAGGCTTAGCTACTATTTATACAGCACAAATAGGTCTTGAGATGGTGCAGGATATTTTATTTGGTACGCCTACTCCTCATGAGGTAGATGTTGATTTAGGTATTATGGATCCAGAATACGTAAATATTGTATTTAATGGACATCAGCCTTGGCCTGGAGTAGCTACTTTGCAAAAGGCAAAGATGCAGGAAGTACAGGAAAGAGCAAAAGCAGCTGGTGCAAAAGGACTTAGAATAGTTGGTTCAATTGAAACTGGTCAGGAATTATTGCAAAGATTTGAAGTGGATGATGTATTTGTAGGGCTTATGGGTAACTGGTTAGCAATAGAACCACTTCTAGCTACAGGTACAGTTGATGTTCTTGCAATGGAAGAAAACTGCTCACCACCTGCAATAGATCATTATGCTGAAAAATATCAAGTAACCTTAGTGGGAGTAAGTACTATAATTGGTATTCCTGGACTAAATCATATGATTCCTTATAATCCTTCAAAGGTAGATGAAATGGCAGATAAACTAATAGATTTAGCCATAGAAAACTTTAAGAAGAGAAAAGACAATATTGTACCAATGGTTCCTAAAATAACACAGAAGGCAATAGCAGGATTTTCTACTGAAGCTGTTGTAAAAGCTTTAGGAAATAAATTAGATCCATTAGTGGATGTTATTGCAGCAGGTAAAATTAAAGGAATAGTAGCTTTAGCCAATTGTTCTACTTTAAGAAATGGCCCTCAGGATTGGAATACAGTTAATTTAGTAAAGGAATTGATTAAAAAAGATATTTTAGTTGTAGCTGGAGGGTGTGGTAATCATGCACTTGAAGTAGCAGGACTATGCAATCTAGATGCAATAAATGTCACTGGCGAAGGGTTAAAAGAAGTATGTAGTATGTTAAAAATTCCTCCAGTTTTAAGTTTTGGAACTTGTACTGATACAGGAAGAATATCTATGCTTGTTACAGAACTTGCTAATCATCTTGATGTTGATATACCTGATTTGCCTATTGCTGTAACAGCTCCTGAGTGGATGGAACAAAAAGCTACAATAGATGGAGTATTTGCAGTAGCATACGGAGCTTACACACATTTGTCCCCAACTCCTTTTTTAACAGGTGCAAAAAATCTTGTAAAACTTCTTACAGAAGATGTTGAAGGATTAACAGGAGGTAAAATTGCATTAGGTGATGATCCAATAGAAGTAGCTAATAATATTGAAGCACATATATTAAGTAAAAGAAGAGGCATGGGGTTGAGTTAACCATGAATTGTCAAGCTAAGTGAAATACTTAGCTTGTTTTTCTTTAATTCTTTATTTTCATTTATGATGAAAATTTTTGTTGTGAAATTAAAAATACTATAAGTTAAATATTCAACACTGCTTATAAAGAATACTGGAGAAAATTTAATAAATTTACTCTAGTATTTTTTATTTTTAATGATTATTAAATTTACTATTAATTTAGATACTTTTATTATAATAAGTGTAATAATTTAAGGACTATGTATTTTAGTAAGTAAAAAGGTTAATATTTATTTAGAAGAGATGAGGTGGCTTATATGAAAAAGAATATTTTAATTGTAGATGACGATATTGAATTATGTAGATTACTTAAAAAATGTATGGAAACTGAAGAATATGACACTGATGTTGCCCATACAGGAATAGAAGGGCTAAAATTTATTAATAGAAAAGAATATCATTTAATTATATTGGATGTTATGATGCCAGAGATGGATGGAATAACTGTATTAACTCATATAAGAGAAAGAAAAAATACACCAATATTGATGCTTACAGCAAAAGGAGATGAAATGGATAAGGTTTTGGGGTTAAAGTTAGGAGCAGATGATTACATAACTAAACCTTTCAGCTTATCTGAATTAATGGCTAGAGTCCAATCATTAATTCGTAGATATGTTGTACTTGGTGCAGTAAGTGAAAAACCCCATAGTATGGCTTTTGGACATCTTGTTATTGACACTGCACATGTTCGTGTTATTTATAATGGAGAAAATATTTCTCTTACTAGAAAGGAATATGATTTATTATATTTTTTAGCTTCTAATCCCGGTAAAGTTTTTACTAAGAAACAGATATATCAAAATGTATGGAGAGAAGATTATGCCTACGATGATAACAACATTATGGTGCATATTAGAAGATTGCGAAAAAAAATTGAACCAGATCCAGAAAATCCAATATATATTTTAACTGTTTGGGGCATGGGATATAAGTTTAATGGAGAAGTAGGCAATGAGTAAAGAAAGTATAGGATTAATTGTTATTTTATTAGTAGTTATCATATTTTTCATTTATCGTGAATGGAAATATCATTGTCGTATTAAAGAGATTTTAATTATTTTAGAAGATATTATTGAAGGTAGGGAAAATAGAAAAATTCATGTTAATCCTAATGAAACTATTGCACCTTTAGTATTTAAAATTAATCAATTAGTTGATTCTTACCAAAAAGATAAAGTAAAAGCATTTCGTGCAGAACAAGTAAGAAAACAAATGTTATCCAATTTGTCTCATGATGTAAGAACTCCATTAACATCTGTTTTAGGATATTTAGATGCATTATGTGATGGTATGGCTGGTGAAGAAAGTGAGGAATATCTTCATATTGCAAAAAATAAAGCTTATGCATTAAAAGAATATATTGACGAATTGTTTACTGTAGCTCAAATAGATGCTAATGAGATACAACTTGTTTTTGAACCAATTGATTTATTTGAATTGCTTCGCAGCGAGCTTATTGGATGGATTCCAAGGTTACAGAAAGAAAACATAGATTTGGAGGTGAAAATTCCAGATGAGGAGTGCTTTATAAATGGAGATGAGCATGCAGTAATTCGTATTTTTAATAATTTACTTCAAAATGCTTTTCGTTATGGTAAGGATAATCATTTTATAGGGGTAATTGCATGGTCTGATGATACTAATGTTTATTTTCAAGTTTGGGATAAAGGACCAGGTATATCTTCTGATGAAATATCTAAAGTTTTTGAAAGGCTTTATAGAGAGGATTCTTCCAGATCTACTAAAGGACATGGATTGGGATTAGCCATATCCAAAGAACTTGTACATAAGATGCAAGGAAAAATTTTTATGGAAAGTAACCCTTATATAAAAACCTTTGTGCAAGTATCACTGCCAAAAAGTAAGAAAAAGTAAGAATTGTGTAAGCTCCATGTCAGAACTACAAGGTAGAATAAATATATAGATTAGTTTAATTCACAATTTTTGAGCCTTATCAGCATAAGCTTAGAAATTGTGAATTGAGTAACCGTAGTGCAAATAGTGTGGGTTACACAATAATTAGTAATTATATTACTAGTAGAAGAACAGCTGATACAAGGAGTGATATATATGGGAAATTGGGTTTTAGAGACTAAAGAACTTACAAGAAAATTTGGTAATCAAACAGCAGTGAATAATATTAATATTCATGTTCCTAAAGGTAAAATTTATGGACTTTTAGGAAGGAATGGTGCAGGAAAAACTACAACACTTCGTATGATTATGGGATTAATAAAACCAACTTCAGGGGAAATTGAAGTATTTGGACAAAACTTACTGCAAAATAAAAAAGAAATTTATCCACGTATTGGATCTATTATTGAAAATCCAGGATTTTATCAAAATTTGACGGGAAAGGAAAATTTAAAAATATTAGCTAAGCTTCGAGGAATTCATCGTTTAGATGCTATAGAATATGCTCTTTCAGTAGTTGGACTTGATAAGGAGGTAAAGAAAAAAGTATCCCAATATTCTTTAGGGATGAAGCAGCGTTTAGGAATTGCAGCTGCTATTATGCATGAACCAGAGTTATTAATTTTAGATGAACCTATAAATGGTCTTGATCCTATAGGTATACAAGAAATGAGAAATTTTTTGGTTAGACTATGTGAAGAAAGTCATGTAACCATTGTTATTTCAAGCCATATTCTAAGTGAAATTGAGCAGTTGGCAGATTATATCGGTGTTATTCATGATGGGAAGTTACTAGAGGAAGTATCTATTCAAGAACTTAGAAAAAGAAATCGTAAATATCTTGAATTTCAAGTATCTAATGAGAATAAAGCAACTCTTATTATAGAGAAATATTTTAAAATTACCGATTATGAAGTACATGAAGGGGGAAATATTCGTATATACTCTCATTTAGGTGAACAAGGAAAAATCAATCAAGCATTTGTAGAAAATCATATTGAGGTATTAAAAATTATTATGAGTGAAGATAATCTAGAAGACTATTTTATTAAACTAATAGGAGGTGGCGCAATTGGTTAATTTATTATATACTGAAATTCTAAAACTTAAAGGTTCTAATATGTTTTGGGTAAGTATTGTGGGAGCTGTAGTAGCACCTTTTATGACTTTTATAGCATATGTAATGGAAAAGCTCAAAATGCCTCATGTATCTATTAAGTTTAGTAAACTTTTTTCTGATTGTAATTTTTATGTTATTTTACTAATTGGAATTCTTCTATATGGATTAATTGCAGCCTATCTTTTTAATAGAGAGTATGTTGAAGATACATTAAAAAATTTATTAACTATACCTATATCCAGAACAAATCTTGTTGTGAGTAAATTAGTTCTATTGTTAATTTGGATTATGGCATTGACTATAATTTCTTGGGTTATGACTTTAATTTTAGGATTGATAGGACCCTTTGAAGATTTAAATAATACAGTATTGATAACATCATTTAAAGAGTATATTATAGGAGGAGGTCTTCTTTTTTTATTGTCAACTCCAATTATATTTGTGACACTTTTATTCAAGGATTATGTACCAACCATTGCATTTACTATAGCTATAACTATGGTGAATGTGCTAATTTCAAATTCAGAATACAGTGTTTTACATCCATGGTCAGCAACAGTAGCTATAGCAACCAACGTTTTTCGACCAGAATATCCTCCAATATATTCTTATATTTCTGTTTTTGCCACTTCACTTATAGGAGTGATAGCAACTATTACTTATTTTAAAAAAGTTGATATTCATTAATGTAAAGACATTTAATAAAGTAAATTGAGAAAATAATTATGTATATTTTAAATTATATGTAATTTAAAATATAATGATATTAGCTATCGTAATAAAAATTGTATAAATAATAAATTGAAAAAGGTGATTAAATGGAGACGATAATTTTTATAATAAAATCTATGATATTAGGAATTGTAGAAGGAATAACAGAATTTTTACCAGTATCCTCAACAGGGCATCTTGTTATTTTTCAAAATTTGATGTGGTTCAAAGGAACTAGCGAAAATTATGTTGAGATGTATACATATGTAATACAACTTGGAGCAATACTTGCAGTTGTTATACTTTACTGGAAGAAGATAAAAGATACTCTTGTAAACTTTTTTCCACAAAAAGTTGGGTATGAAAAATCAGGATTTAAGTTTTGGTTTATGATATTTATTGCTTGTATACCTGGAGGTGTCTTTGGAATATTACTAGATGACTTAGCAGAGCAATATTTATTTACGCCAGTATCTGTAGCTATAACTTTATTCTTAGGTGGTATATGGATGATATACGCTGAAAAGAAATTTAGAAATAATAATACAAAAAGTCATGAATTAAATGTTACACCAAAGCAGGCAATATTAGTTGGATTATTTCAGTGTTTAGCTATAATCCCAGGGATGTCTCGTTCAGCTTCAACTATTATAGGGGGATGGGTATCAGGACTTTCTACCGTTGCAGCTGCTGAGTTCTCATTCTTTTTAGCAATTCCAGTTATGGTAGGAATGAGCTTCTTAAAAATTTTAAAGATTGGTGGCATATCTATCCTCACCTCTCCAGAAATTATTTCTCTTGTAGTTGGTTTTGTAGTTTCATTTATAGTTGCTTTAGCAGTAATTAATAAATTTATTTCATATTTAAAGAAAAAACCAATGAAGATATTTGCAATTTATAGAATGATATTTGCAGTTATAGTTTTAGCAGCAGGATTCATGGGAATATTTCAATAAAGGGACGGTTCATTACATTTGGCAGAATTGACAAATTAATGAACCGTCCCTGATAAGTTGTAAGAATAGAGTATAGATAACGCTTTTAAAAGACAACTATTAATTATCTTTAAATCTTCCCATCAGAACTGTATTATAATAATTTCCATCATTGTGAATACGATCTTTTATTAATAAGCCTTCTTCTATAAATCCATATTTTTTATATAGTTGAATTGCCTTTGTATTTGTTTCTACTGCAACTAATGAAATTTTTTCTAATATTGTGGTATCTGCCTAAGATAATATGTTTTCTATCAGAACATTTCCAATTCTATTACCCCAGTAACTCTTTAAAACTCCAATACCTAGTGATGCATTATGCTTAAATCTACTTAATTTATTTCCTTTGCAAAGAGCAATTCCTATTAATTTTTCTTCAACTTCTTCAGCAACTAAAAATAAACTATTTTCAGATATTGAATTTTCATGAATAATTTTTTTCAAAATCATCTGCTGTAAGAAAGTCTTCTCCTGGCTCTCAATCAAAGTTTTCTGTTTCACCATCTAATTGAACTATTAATTTAGATAACTCTATGCCATCTCCTTCTTTTGGATAACGAAGAGTCCAAGTAAGATTTTCACTTATTATCTCTTTATCTTCAATAATCATATTGAACCTCCTAAAATTAAACTAGTTTTAAAATCATAATCAAGATTATTTAAATTAAGTAGACATGTAAAATTTTAGATTTTGTTTAAGAGTTATAATCTTACAATTAATCATATGATATGTCAATTATTAGCTGAAAAAGTTCATTTCTTACGTCATATATAAATAATATTAAAAAATCAAAAATTGATTTGAAATTTTAAAGTAACTTTAAGTATGTTTTGTAATAAAATTATATTATTTGTAACATTATGGATAATAATTACATAGTATAATTATTAGTTAGGCAATAATGAAAGGATGTTAATTAATGCACGATCATGATAATTGTAAACCTGTAAAAATGCAATACGCAAGAGCATATATAAGACCTCAAGTTTATGAGAATTTATTTTCAATTAGAGATGCTTTTAAAAGAGGTACCATTTTTAAAGATCTCTATCAACCATATCGTGAAAATAAAAAATCCATATGTTAAGAGGTGAATATTATGAATGCAAATGAACTATTAAGTGCTATAAGAGAATACCAATTTTATGCTATAGAACTGAATTTATACCTTGACAATTTTCCAAATGATGAAAGAGCTAAAAAAGATTTTAAAATTACCTCCCATAAACTAAGTTGTTTAATTAGTGAATATGAAGAAAAATATGGTCCACTTACCAATTTTGGTTCAGCTTTTGTAGAGAATCCATCAGCTTGGGTAAAAGAGCCATGGCCATGGGAAAGTAAACAAAATAGAGGGGAGGAAGAATAGAGTATGTGGTACTATGTAAAAACTTTAGAATATCCAGTAAATCTTAAGTCTTCTAAAGATCTTAGAATGGCTAAATTTCTTATAACTCAATATGGTGGACCAGATGGTGAGTTAAGTGCTGCACTTAGATATCTAAATCAACGTTACACAATGCCAACAGGAAAGTCTAAAGCATTGTTAACTGACATAGGAACAGAAGAAATGGCACACGTTGAAATTATTGGCACTATGGCATATCAGCTTATGGAAAATGCAACATTAGAAGAGCTTGAAAAGGCAGGTCTTGCAGGACATTATGCTGATCATGGAAGGGCATTATTTTATACAGATGCTACTGGAAATCCATGGACAGCAACTTATATACAGGCTAAAGGCGATGTAATAGCTGATCTTCATGAGGATATGGCAGCAGAAGAAAAAGCAAGAGCAACTTATCAATGGCTAATAAATTTAACAGATGATCATGACATTAAAGATATATTAAAATTTTTAAGAGAAAGAGAAATAGTTCATTTCCAAAGATTTGGAGAAGCACTAGTTGATGTTCAAGATAATATATGTTCTAAATAGATTTAATTATATTGTATAGGAAAATAATATTTTTAAATTATATTATTTGTGAATCTGCCAAGGGTTTTTACCACATTGGCAGATTTTTATTGTATATTGAAAACCACCTGCTACGCGGGTGAGTTCTGAAAAGCTTTAGCGATGAGTATGACAAAAAAGACC
>NZ_JACSQB010000083.1 GCF_014836835.1 Clostridium faecium
AGGACGGATTCGAACCATCGAAGCGAAACGCAACAGATTTACAGTCTGCCCCCTTTGGCCACTCGGGAACTCCTCCAAATTATAAAGCCATTTAAATATTAACAAATGCCAGTGTTTTCATAAGTCTTTCAAAAAACTCAAACATTGACAAGGAATAGTATATAATTTTATGGCTACTTTTTCAAGTTTTTTTGGTAGCATTTTCGGCATTTAAACTTTATTATCTTCATTTTTCTCATTTATACTTTATATTTCTCACATCTATATTTTATATTTCTCACATCTATATTTTATATTTCTCACATCTATATTTTATGTTTTTCAATAATCAAATTGAATCTATTACTCCATTTATCACAATAATATAAAAAATTCCCTTATTATTGCTTAAAATACCTTACCATTACTTGCTTTGTTGAAGTATAGTTTTATGATTAGTGTTCCTATAAAAATGAAGTTTTAATATATTGGATCTGAGTTAATCAATTATCATTTTCTACAGTATCCATATCAATAAATTTTCTTGCTATTTTCTTAACCTCATAGAGTTCTTTTTCAGACAAATAATTTTTTAATACATCTAGGCTCTTTCTTACTCCTATTTTTTGATTTTTATATTGAAGATAATCACTAATTTTATCTTGTTCTTCTTTTGGTATCTTATCACTTATTGCAAACAGTTTTACTTTATCATTAATAGACAGTGCTGTTTCAATTTCTTCTGGTGGAATTTTCATTACTGAATTTTTCTCTTTTTGTTGAATATTATAAGAATCAAATTTTTCTTCAACTATTATATCGTTTCCACTATACTCTTCTTCTAAATATATATTTTGATGAAATTTTTTATTATTAAAATTATGTCTATTAATATCATTTTGCGTATCTTTATGTGTTTTCTCTTCATTTACTTCTTCTTTTTCTACACTATTTTTTTCTTGAATGTTAAAACTGTTTTCTTGATTTATCATTATATTTTGTCTATCAAATATGTTTAATGTTATTTCTTCCCTTTTTTCATTTGTAGCATAAAATTTAAAAATGCATATAGTAAATATAGTATAAAGAACAACTATAAAAGAATAAATTTTTTTTCTCATTACATCACATCCTTGCAATTAAGATATACCTTATAATTCTTTACCTAAAAATTAGCAAATATACATTTGTAATGATTAAAATATCTTAAATTTTAAATAAATAGTTTTTCTTTAAAATTCTTTACTTTACTATATATCTTGTTATTTTTGTTAAATTGAATAATTACTCTATCTTTTTCAGCATATATATTTTATTAAGACTATTATTTATAACAAAACTTATTTAATTTTAAAATGTAATTATTAATACTCAGGAGGTGTAATAGGTGGCTAGAGTAAAGACCCATTATAGCAGTCCCTTAGCCTATTATAATTTAGCAAATTTTATTAAAGATTATCTTGATGAAAATACTATTATCATTTGCATAGGAACTGATAGGTGTATAGGGGATTCTTTAGGTCCTTTAATAGGGACTTTTTTAAAAGAAAAACAGTTCCCGCTACCCGTTTATGGCACAATATCTGAACCTATTCATGCCTTAAATCTTGAAAATAAACTATCTCAAATAAAAACTAAGCACCCAGATGCAAAAATAATTGGTATAGATGCCTGTTTAGGTCCATTTTCAAGTATAGGAGAAATACAAGCAAGAGATTTTCCTATTAATCCAGGAAAAGGTGTTGGAAAACAGCTTCCTCAAGTTGGAGATATATCCATAATTGGAATTGTAGATTCAAGTGAAGATACTGAGTTATTCACAAATAGAAACATAAGATTAAATTTAATAATGCAATTATCTAAAGTAGTAACCCGTGCACTAATACACTCTTATTATCTGGTTTTCAATGAAAGTTTCTCAAAAGAATGCTAAAAGTACTCTCTATTTTTAGAGAGGCTTTTTGTTTAAATAGGTAATTTAAAAGGACATACTCTAAAGTATGTCCTTCTAATAACTAACTTTTTATATCAAATTAATAAAATGATAAATCTTCTCCACTAAATGAATCATCCATCTTGTCTATAAAGTCTAAGGCTTTACCAGTTCCTAATGCAACGCAGGAAACTGAATCTTCAGCTACATATACAGGAACTTTAGTATAATCTTGTATTAGCTTATCTAATCCATCTAAAAGTGCTCCACCACCAGTCATAACTATGCCTTTTTCAGCTATATCTGCTGCAAGCTCAGGTGGAGTTTTTTCTAATACCGCATGAGTACATTCCGCTATGGCTGCTACTGCTTCTCCTAGAGCCTCTCTCATTTCCGTTGAATTAACAACTATATTTTTGGGAAGTCCTGTAATAAGGTCTCTTCCTCTTATTTCCATACTTATTTCTTCTTCTTTTTTATAGGCAGAACCTATATTAATTTTTAAATCTTCAGCAGTTCTTTCACCTATCATAAGTTTGTGTTTCTTTCTTATATAACGAGTTATTGACTCATCAAAATTATCTCCTGCAACTTTGATTGATTCTCTAACAACCATTCCACCTAATGAAATAACTGCTATATCTGTGGTACCTCCACCAATATCAATTACCATATTTCCACTTGCCTTTGAAATATCAAGACCTGCACCTATTGCTGCAGCTAAAGGCTCTTCTATTAAATGAACTTTTTTTGCACCAGCATTTCTTGCTGCATCTTCAACTGCTCTTCTTTCAACTTCTGTAGCTTCACAAGGTACACAAATTACCACCCTTGGAGCTGACTTCTTATTTCCACAAGCCTTTCTTATAAAATGTTCAAGCATTTTTTCAGTTACATCATAATCTGAAATTACTCCATCTCTTAGTGGCCTAATAGCTACTATATTTCCTGGAGTTCTTCCTATCATTTTTCTAGCTTCTTCTCCAACAGCTAAAACTTTATTCGCATTTTTGTTTATGGCAACTACTGAAGGCTCTTGTAAAATAACACCTTTTCCTTTAATATACACAAGCACTGTAGCGGTACCTAAATCTATACCCATGTCTGTCCCCATTCCGAAAAAAAACATCTTAAAATTCACTCCTGCTCTTTCGTATTTTAATATATACAGACTTATAATAAAAATCTCTTATATTCTCTTATTATAATACGAAATTTTTTATCCTTCAATTGTTTTGTATTTCATCTTTGTAGCCTTGCCACCTCTTATGTGCCTTTCAGCTTTATTAAGATCCAAAATGACTTTTGCTTCCTCAGCAATCTTTGGATTTATTTTAGGTAATCTTTCTGTCATATCCTTGTGTATAGTGCTTTTGCTTACCCCAAATACTACAGCTGTTTTTCTAATAGTAGCTTGAGATTCAATAATATATTTTGCAACCTCTAGTACTCTATCTTCGATGTAGTCTTTCAAAGTGTTACCTCCTTAACCCTTCTATATTTATAAATATGCTAAAAACTTGATTTAGATTACTTTGTTATTAGTCATTTTCCGACATTATCGGAAAATGACTAATATTTAAGTTAGTTACAAGCTGATATTTATAGTTAATATAAATATGTGCTAAAGTAATTAATTACTTTTTATAACTAACAAATTTAGCTGGATCTACACTTTTGCCATCTTTTGATACTTCAAAATGTAAATGTGTACCATAATCTTCATAAGCAAAGTTTGTTGTATCTCCTACTTTTCCTAATTCTTGAGAAGCTTTAACAGCATCACCTTTTTTAACATTTACTTTTTCTTCTAAATTGCAATATTTAGTAAGAATTCCATTTTGGTGATCTATCTCCACGTATGTTCCCTCTGTTGAAACATCTACATTCTTAACAACTCCATCCATAGCTGCAACAACAGGTGTTCCTTTTTCAGTTTTGATGTCTATACCAAAGTGTGATCTATAATCCTTAGTTGATGCCATATATACAGGATCTTCTGAATAAGCTCTTGCTAATGAACCTTTAACAGGATTTACAGCTTCACTATTAACTTGCTTTGATACAGCCTTACTATTATTTTCTTTTTGAACTTGAACATCTGGAACAGGTTGTAATTCTTCTTTTTTAACCTGTAGCGCATCATTAAAGTTCTCAGGATCTACTCCCACATCACCCTCATTTTTTGCAGTTTCTTCTATAACAGGTGGATTAGTAGCAACATCTTTTCTATTTCCAGCTGTTATTACTGCTACTGTAGCCACAGCACATAAGCATACAAATAAGATTACGTAGAAGCCCTCCTTCTTTAAGAATTGTCTAAATTTAGATTTATTATCCATAAAAACACCTCCACTACTATTGTTGTCCTATATAAATAACTTCATTCAATTTGAATATGAATTTTTTTCCTTATTTTTCGACTAAATATACTATGTAAGCAAATTTATTACTAAATATATTTGTAAGTCCCCCTATTTCTAGTTATTTTTTAATATAAATATAAATAATAAGAAAATATAAAAACTAGTAGCATAAAATACTAGTTAAAAATAAATTCTACATAAATTTGAACTGTGAATTATACATTATAAAGTTTTCTATAATACCAACTTCACTGATTTTTGTTCTGAACTATACTGCACCCCAGTGGAATCCTAAAGGGCTTCGCTTTGTCCCCCAGGGATGAAAAAAACTAGCAACATAAAGTTGCTAGTTAAAAGATTCATTCAAATAAATTATTTTGCCTAAAAACAATTCCCTCCTAAATTATGAATTTTAAATTGTGGATTATTCTAAAGTTATCTATTAATTTTTGTAACCTCTACACCTTGGTAATAATGACTTAATATATCTTTATACGTTTTTCCATCTTTAGCCATAGCGTTTGCTCCCCATTGACTCATACCTACACCATGTCCAAAACCATTACAAGCTATTTCTAATTCATTGTCTAAAAAATTTAAAGTAAAATTAGCAGAATTTAAATTATATAAAGTTCTAAATTTAGTTCCTGGAATAATCACATCTCCTAATTTTATCTCCTTAACACTTCCACCTTCAGTCCGTTCTAGTATATTAATTTGACTTTTAATATTATTTAATTTCATATTGGCATTGTACTGTCTATTTGCTTTATCGACTAATTCACTATAAGGAATTTTTACAACAGTTTTATATCTAGGAGCTTGGTCTTCTCCATAGCTTTCAACACTTCTTAAATATGGAAGAGCATTTACAAATATATCCTCAGAATTTTCTGTTCTCCCACTGCTAGTAGAAAAATAATATGCTCCTCTTGCCAATTCATTATTATAAGTAATAATCTGACCTTCTGTTGATTTCACAGCTTCTTCAACTTTGTTCCAATTTTTCTTTGCTGATTCCCCCCAAAGCTCCCTTCTTTTTTCTTTGCTCATATACACCTGGCAATGAATAGTATCACATAAATCTGCCCCATTACCTTTTGAACATCCTCCCCCTAATATTTTAGTATGAGCGATAGTATATGTTCTTGCAGCAACTGCTTGTGCCTTTAGAGCTTCTAATTCAAAATTTATAGGCATTTCACTACTCACTACACCTTTTATATATTCTTCTAATGGTAATTCTATAATTCTATTTTCTTTAGTAAGATAAATTTTCACCACAGGAATATTAATATTATATGGTTCTGATTTAGCTTTTTCTATACTGCCATTTTTTATATTTATTTTTTCTTCTTTTAACATAGAAGAATTATTGATATCTTCTTTCTCATTTCCCAAAATGAAATAAGTAGATATCAATAAAAAAACAAATCCTAAAAGTAAAAATACCAATACTCTAATAATTTGTGATGCTAAATCCTCAGAAACTATACCTTTGTATTTATGTATATTTTTACGGCTATTTGTAGATCTCATTTTATTCTCCCCCCCACTCAGTATTTCATAAGTTTTAATGTTAGTTTAACTAAAATATAATTATTAAAGTTATTAAATATTATTATTAAATCTCTAATAATATAACTATTAATTTATTTAAAGTCTTTAACATAATAATATTTGTTTTAATAACCTAAAATTAATAATAATCAAAAAATTTTTTTCTATAAAAAAAGATTATGAATAAAATCCATAATCTTTTTTTATTTATACCTTAATTCTTTCAATATCTGCCCCAAGTTCTCTTAATTTTTCTTCTATAGAAACGTATCCCCTATCTATATGAAATACATCTGATACCACCGTTTCTCCTTTAGCACAAAGTCCAGCTAGTATCAATGCTGCACCTGCACGTAAATCTGTTGCCTTTATTTCTGCCCCAGTGAGAATATCTACACCTTCTACAACAGCACATCTTCCATCTATTTTAATATTTGCTCCCATTCTTATAAGTTCTCCAACCTGCATGAATCTATTTTCAAATATAGTTTCTGTTATTAAACTAGTTCCTTTTACTGTACATAAAAGACTCATGATTTGGGATTGCATATCTGTTGGGAATCCTGGATATGGCATAGTTTTTATATCTACAGGTCTTAAAATCCCATTACCATCAACAATCAAGCTATTATTATCATACCCAATTATAACTCCCATTTCCTTTAATTTTGCAATGACTGGCTTTAAACATTCCTCATTGATATTATTTACCTTTATCCTGCTTTTAGTAATTGCAGCAGCTATCATAAAGGTTCCTGCTTCAATTCTGTCAAATATAGGAGTATGACTTACTCCTTTCAATGTGTTTACACCTTTTATTACTATAGTGTCTGTTCCCTCACCTTGAATATCTGCGCCCATCTTCTTCAAAAAAGTAGCTAAATCAACAATCTCTGGTTCTTCTGCTGCATTTTCAATAATGGTCTCTCCTTCTGCTAACACTGCTGCCATCATTATATTTTCTGTTGCACCAACAGAAGGGAAATCTAAATATATCTTTTTTCCAACTAGTTTTTTTGCTGTAGCTTCTACATATCCATGTCCCATAGTTATATCTGCCCCTAAAGCTGATAATCCTTTCAGATGTAAATCTATAGGTCTTGATCCTATATTACATCCTCCTGGCAGAGAAATTTTAAATCGTCCAAACCTACCAATCATTGCTCCCATTATTAAAAAAGAAGCTCTCATTTTTCTGACTAAATCATGATTAACATTATTATCATTTAATCTTGAGGTATCCACCGATATAATATTATTTTTAGAATCTATATCTACGTCCGCACAAAGTGACCTTAATACATCACAAATTACATAAACATCTTCTAGCATAGGTGCATTTTTCAAAGTACACTGTCCGCCACTTAATATGGTTGCCGCTAATATAGGCAACACTGAATTTTTTGCTGAACTTATGTTCACTTCTCCTCTTAATGTTTTACCACCTTTTATAATAAATTTATCCATGTTAATCCTCCATCAATATTGTTGATTCAAAACGCTAAGGTTATTTCTGGGGTACCCATAATTAGATAATTTCCTGAAGAGTATCTTACAACTGCAAATTGAAAATCTATTAATTGACCATTTATTTTTTTAGCTGTATAAGTTTTAGTATTACAAAGACTGCTATAACCATTATTTAATTTTACAGTATTCAAACCTTTAATTCCCATGCTTATTAAAGTATCTGTTATACTGTAATTAATCTGTTGTAAATTTTTTTCTCCAAGCACAGCTTTAATTTGTTGAAAATATTTTGCATCAGAATCATATTCTAACAATAATCTATCTAATACCCCTTTTAAATCTTCCAATTTATTCTCATTAGTCTTTTCTACTAAATTTATGGTCATTAGAGTTTCACCTTTATAAATTATCTTTTCAATGTAACCATAAACTTTATCAAATTTAAACTCTCTATAATTAGAGTTATCATATATTAATTCTTTTTCTATTGAAGTTGTGTATTCTCTTAATAAGCGTAGCAAATTATCATAATAATAATCATAATTTTCCCTTGCCTTGAAGGTGGTGGTAATAGAAATCTCTACTATATTGCTATCTGTTGAAGATAAAACTTTTTTAAATACATCTTCTTTTTCTTTAGCTTGAAATAAAAATATATTAAAATTAATTATAACTATAGTCATTATCAAAAAAAATATCTTTTTCTTTTTCCCATTCATACCAATTCCCCCTATTCAATTAGATTATTGACTGATGCATAAAATTTTATTCCCTTATTTAGGAGAATAATAAATCATCCCTCCTCAGTTAAGAAGAGGGTTAATAATAAGGAATTGATATGTTATATATTATTAATATATAACCAAAGTATCGAAATTGTGCATTGTTGTTTAATAATGTAGAAAAATAAAAAAAATTACAGCTAATTAGAATAGATTTTCAAGGATATACTTAGAGGTTAAATCAACATTTATAGGAGTTTTTTAGAGAAGGCTGAGAAATTTAAAATTATTTGTTTTTTTATATATTGTTTCTATTGTAAAAGAAAATTTATTTTGGAACTTAAAAAAGAAAAGCAAATAATCGCTTTTCTTCTTTATATTATAAACAATTTTTATAAGTTAAACATTTTTAATTCTTATACATTGAATTAAAGCTCACATGACTAGAAACATTGTACTTCTTTTCTACATCATTTACCTTACAACTCACTATGTCTATGAGCATTAATTTTTAATACTTCCTATCCTATTTTATTAAATTTATATTTACATAAGCCTGTATTTCAATAATGCTATATAATTTAAAACTCAATAATACTATATATGTATAATTCTATTCAATATTAACTAAACAATGAAGAAAATGTAGAAACATTTTTCAGTAATTCAAGAGCTTTATCTAAATTAACATATTTTTCTCCATCTAATTCTACACTATTATCTGTAAATTGCTTCACTGCCTCTTTATATTGATACTCGATATTAGCTGTAGAAGAATCTGGTGTGCTAATTCTATTATCCAATCTCATCTTCCTTTCTAATATAATATATACCACTTACAAACTAATATATCTTTCAAAATAGTTAACTTTTACTAGTATTATCATTAAAATGATTAATGATAATTTCTATGTTGATTATATGTTAACCTATTTCAAAGCTATCCATAAAATTATAAAGTGATTATCTATAGTATGTCTTAAAATACATATTTTTATCCTTAAATCCATATTTCCTAGGAAATCGACAAAAGTTTAAAATATACAAAATAAGCTTCTACAAATAATAGTATAAAATATATTTGTAGAAGCTTACTTTGCAATATTATATAAAATGTATTAGAATGCAAATATTTTATTTAGATAAGTTAAGTCTCATAAGAGATCTTCTAAGAGCTAATTCTGCTCTTTGTATATCTATATTATCTTTACTTTTTAAACGCTCTTCTGCTCTTTCTTGTGCAGATTTAGCTCTTTCACGATCTATATCCTCTGGCCATTCTGCCGCATTACATAGAATTGTTACTACATTGTCTTTTATTTTTATAACTCCATTAGATGTAAAGCCATGAAATTCTTTATCATTTATATCTCGAAAGTTAGTTATAGTTGGTATTAAGTCAGATGCCATAGCTATATGATTTGGAAGTATTCCAAATCTTCCTTCACTACTTTCTGAATTTAAATTCACAACTTCACCTTTATAAAATTCTTTGTCAGGAGTCATTATTATAAGTTTAAAACTTTTCTCCATAGCTTTCCTCTTTCCTGAACTTCTCATGATTAAGGTCGTAAGGCTCTTAGGTCCTATTCAAACTTCTTTTGGATAATAGATAATTGCTAAAGCAATATCAACCAAAACCAAATAGTGACTTGGTTTCCCTAAGATTTTATTGGACAAAGCCTCTATTAAAACTGTTAACACCCTACGTAATTTATCATATGGGCTCCGTTCAAAATCCTATTTCCTTAAGTAGTGTAGGTTTTAAAACACCACCTAAGGTATACTAACATAGGAATTTTACTCTAAACTAAAGTTTTAGCTTTTTCTACTGCTTCATCAATAGTCCCAACAAATAAAAATGCAGCTTCAGGTAATTCATCATGTTTACCTTCTAATATTTCTTTAAAGCCTCTTATGGTTTCACTTATTGGTACATATTTACCTTTTATTCCTGTAAACTGCTCTCCTACAGTAAATGGTTGAGATAAAAATCTTTGAATCTTTCTAGCTCTGCTAACTACAAGCTTATCTTCCTCTGACAGTTCATCTACTCCTAATATAGCAATTATATCTTGAAGTTCTTTATATCTTTCCAATATATTTTTAACTTTAACTGCTACATCATAATGCTCTTCTCCAACAATTCTAGGGTCAAGCATTCTTGAAGTTGATTCTAGAGGATCTACTGCTGGATATATTCCTAACTCAACTATTGATCTTGAAAGAACTGTTGTTGCATCTAAGTGTGAAAATGTAGTTGCTGGTGCCGGGTCTGTTAAGTCGTCTGCTGGAACATAAACTGCTTGAACAGAAGTTATAGATCCATTCTTAGTAGAAGTAATTCTTTCTTGAAGTGCTCCCATCTCTGTAGCAAGTGTTGGCTGATATCCAACAGCACTTGGAATTCTTCCAAGTAATGCTGAAACCTCAGAACCCGCTTGAGTAAATCTAAATATATTATCTATAAATAATAAAACGTCTTGACCTTGGTCTCTAAAGTATTCAGACATAGTAAGACCTGTTAGTGCAACTCTCATTCTTGCTCCAGGTGGTTCATTCATTTGTCCAAAAACTAAAGCGGTTTTATTAATAACACCAGATTCCTTCATTTCATTATAAAGGTCGTTTCCTTCTCTTGTTCTTTCTCCAACACCAGTGAAAACAGAAAGTCCACCGTGTTCTTTTGCAATATTATTTATAAGCTCTTGAATTAGTACAGTTTTTCCTACTCCTGCACCACCAAATAGACCTATTTTTCCTCCACGTTGATATGGTGCTATAAGGTCAATAACCTTAATTCCAGTTTCAAAAACTTCAGGCTCTACAGATTGTTCTTCAAAAGAAGGCGCTGGCCTATGAATTGTATAGTAATCTTCCCCATTAAATTCACCTTGATCATCAATGGGTTTTCCCAGTACATTGAAAAGTCTTCCAAGTACAGGATTACCTACAGGGATTGCAATTGCTCTTCCTGTATCCACTGCCTTAACTCCTCTTTTTAAACCTTCTGTGCTTTCCATTGCTATAGTTCTTACTATATCATCACCTATATGCTGCTCAACTTCTGCAATTATAGTTTTTCCATCCATCTTTATTTCTATAGCATTATATATATTTGGAAGTGATCCTGATTCAAACCTTATATCTATAACAGGTCCTATAATTTGTACGACTTTTCCTATTCGCTGTGACATATTACCCCTCCAAATTCATAAGTGTTTTATTATTCTTGTGCCTGTGCTCCGCCTACTATTTCTGAAAGTTCTTGAGTTATGGCACCTTGCCTTATTCTATTATACTTTAAGTTAAGCTCATCTAATAAGGTATCTGAATTACGAGTTGCTCCATCCATAGCTTCCATTCTATAGCTTTGTTCGCAAACTTTAGAATGAAGCATAGAATTTATTACTTTTCCATTCAAATATAAATTTATTACATTTTCTGTTAAAGCTTCTGAATTAGTATTAAATTCTAATGTTCCATTAGAAGTATCAATGCTCTCCTTATCAATAGGAAGCATTTTTTCCATTCTAACCTGCTTTTTAAGTTGAGAAATAAATTCTGTATAAACAATATAAACTTCCGAAACTTCGCCTTTTTTATACAGGTCAAAAGCATGATTATATATAGCTGAGGACTCTTTAACTGTAGGTATATCTCCTACATCAACATATTCTGCTACTGTATCAATCTTATATCTATTGAACAATGCTTTTCCTCTTGCTCCTACAACTAATACCGAACTATTTTCTTTATCTTTTTCAATTTCATCTATGACATAATTTACTACAGCTCCGTTAAAAGAACCGCATAACCCCATATCAGAAGTAAGTACTATATATAATTTTTTAGAACTTTTATTTTTTACAGTGTAAATATTCTCGCCTTCATAGCTTTTTAAAACTTCATTATATACTTCTTCACATTCTTTAAAATAGTAATTATTAGCTGACAATTTTTGTCTTGCTTTTTTAAGCTTTGAGGTAGCAACTAGTCCTAATGCCTTTGTAATTTTTCTCGTGTTTTTTATAGAGTTGATTCTTCTTTTAATTACTATAAGTCCTGTTGCACTCATTTTCTACACCTCTATAGTTCTAATGAGAATTTACTTTTAAACTCATTTAGAGCAGCTACAAGTTTATCCTCAATTTCTTTATCTAATTCTTTTCTTTCTAATATAAGTTCTCCAACTTCCTTATAGTTTGTACTCATAAATTCTAAGAATTCACTTTCAAACTCTTTAATTTTATGTACAGGTATATCCATTAAATGTCCATGAACACCAGCATATAAAATCATAATTTGTTTTTCAACAGGCATAGGAACATATTGATCTTGTTTTAGTATTTCAACTAATCTTCTACCTTTTTCAAGTCTTCTCTTAGTTTCTTTATCAAGATCAGATCCAAATTGAGCAAAAGATGCTAATTCTCTATATTGAGCAAGCTCTAATCTAAGTGTACCAGATACTTGCTTCATAGCTTTTATTTGAGCATTTCCTCCTACCCTTGAAACTGATATACCTGCATTAACAGCTGGTCTTTGTCCTGAATAAAATAACTCTGTTTCTAAGAAAATCTGACCATCAGTAATAGAAATAACATTAGTAGGAATATATGCTGTAACATCCCCTGCTAAAGTTTCTATTATTGGAAGAGCTGTAAGAGATCCTCCACCTAGTTTATCAGAAAGCTTTGCAGCTCTTTCTAGTAATCTTGAATGTAAATAGAAAACATCTCCTGGATAAGCTTCTCTTCCTGGTGGTCTTCGAAGTAATAATGCCATTGTTCTATAGGCCACAGCGTGTTTAGACAAGTCATCATATACTACTAAAACGTCTTTACCTTTATTCATAAAATATTCACCCATACTACAACCTGCAAAAGGTGCCAAATATTGTAGTGGTGCTGATTGTGAAGCAGTAGATGACACTACTATTGTATAATCTAAAGCTCCCATTTCCTTTAAAGTGTTAACTATATGTGCAACAGTTGATTGTTTTTGACCTATTGCAACATAAATACAAACAACATCTTTACCTTTTTGGTTTAATATAGCATCTAAAGCCAATGCTGTTTTCCCTGTTTGTCTATCTCCTATAATTAACTCTCTTTGACCTTTTCCTATTGGAATCATTGAGTCAATTGCTTTAATTCCTGTTTGTAATGGCTGTTTAACTGATTGACGATCAATAACACCTGGTGCATTTACTTCAACTGGTCTAAACTCTGTTGTATTTATTGGACCTTTGCCATCAATAGGCATTCCCAATGAATCTACAACTCTACCTATCATTTCTTCACCTACTGGCACTTCTACAATTTTACCAGTTCTGTGTACTATATCGCCTTCCTTGATTCCCTTTTCTGAACCAAGTAAAACACAACCTACATTGTCTTGCTCTAAATTTAGAGCCATACCATATACTTTATTAGAGAATTCTAAAAGCTCTCCTTCTAAACAATCATCTAATCCATATACCCTAGCTATACCATCACCTATTTGGATTACGGTTCCAGCATCTACGGTATTAATTTTATTTTCATATTTATCTAATTCTTTTTTTAGAAGTGCTGTTATTTCTCCTGGTTTAATATGCATTGTCTCACCTCTATCCTATATAAAGACATATAATATTAATGTACAGATCGTTTCAAGTTCTTCATTTTACCTTTAACAGTACCATCTATTATGTCTTCTCCTATTTTTATATAAACTCCACCTAAGATGTTTTTATCAATAACCTCTCTTATAACAACATTACTGCTATAGAATTCTGATAATCTCTTTTCTAAATCTTCTTTTTGAGTATGATTTAAAGGAGTTGCTGTTCTAACTTCAGCTTCGATAATTTTTTTCTTATTATCATACTTTCTTAGCTTTTGTTGTTCGTCTATATTTTCATTAAGCTCTTCAAAACTTTTATTTAGTAGTGGATCTTTAGACAAAGAACCTCTTTGTTTAAAACCTATAAGCTTTCCTTTTACTGTAGCATCAATTATATCTTCACCTACAGTTATATGAATCCCACCTAAAATGCTGCTATCTATAACTTCCTTTATAATGAACTCTCTATTATAGAACTCTTTTAGATTAGTTATTAAATTTTCTTTTTGAATTTCAGTAAGTGGATTAACGGTTTTAACTACTGCTGTTAGTATTTTGAACTTATCTTCTTCGTATACCTTATCTTTTCTCTTTTCTTCCATAAGTCCTTTCATTACTTCAACTCTATTTCTTACAGTACCGTCTATAACGTCATCTCCAACTTTTATAAACATACCGCCTAATAAGCTTTTGTCTACTTTTTCTGAAATTATGATTTCTTTATTATATTTTTTTTCTAATTTTTCTTTTAAACTAGATTTTTGTTCTTCGCTTAACTTTACAGCAGATCTAACATCAACCTCAAGCATATTGTGACGTTCAAAATATATAAGTCTCATTTGGTTATATTTTTCTTTTAAATATAATATTCTATCCTTATCAATTAGTAAGATTAAAAAATCTAATAATTCTTGGCTGACTTGATCTTTAAAAAGGTTTATAAAAATTTCCTTTTTAGCTGCTCTGTGTATTTGAGGATGTTCTATTATTTTAATAAGTTCATCACTAGTTTCCATGCTTTCGACAATGATACTTAGGTCTTCTAAAGTTTGCTCTAAAGTTCCATTCTTCTCACAAACATCATATAATGCTAATGCGTATCTTCTGTCTAGAAATTCATACATTTTAATTACCTACCTTGGAAATAAACTCATCAATAAGTCTTTTATGCTCATCCTCATCAATTTTCTTTTCTAATGCTTTTTCAGCTAAAACTAAAGATAAGTCAATAACTTGTGACTTAATTTCACTTTCAGCTTTGCGTTTTTCTCTCTCAATGTCTTGTTTAGCTCTTTCACGAATTGTTTCTGCTTCTTTCTTAGCATCTTCAATAATTGAATCATAAACTTTTTCAGCTTTAATTTTATAGGCATCTATTAATTTTTGACCATCTTCTTTATATCTCTTAATGTTATCTTCTTGTTCTGCTTTTAAGCTTTCAATTTTATCTTCTTCAATCTTAGCTTTTGCAAAAGAAGTTTCAATTTCTTGTTTTCTTGATTCTATCATTTCCATGGTTGGCTTAAAAACAAATTTTCTTAATATGAAAAAGAATATAAAAAAGTTTATTGTTCCAGCTAAAACTACACTTAAATCTATATCCATATAAAATCCTGGTTTTAAATCCTAAACCAGGATTTTCACCTACCCTTCTTAATAAATTTTTAGCCTTTTACGCCAAATAGAACTAATAACAATCCTATAAGGAAACCATATATAGCTGTAACTTCTGAGAAAGCTCCCCCTATAATTAATGCACTCATTATTTTTCCACTTGCATCTGGTTGTTTTGCAATACTTTCAACAGCTTTTGCAGTTGCATTTCCTGTTCCTATACCTCCGCCTATAACTGACAAGGCTGCTATTCCTGCTCCTATTGCTGACATACCTGCTATAAATGCACCTGAATCTATATTCATAATCAAAATCCTCCTTAAAATACTTTTATATTTATTTATATTTTTTAGTGTTTTAATATTTTTTATTCCTCTTTAGTGTTCTGCTGTTAACTTAATATGAATCATAGTTAACATTACAAATATTACAGTTTGAATTATTCCATCAAAAAAGTCAAAATAAAAAGCAAATGGAACTGGAATTCCTATAGTTGCAATAAAATGTATTTTACCTAAAGCACTATATATAAGTTCCATAACCATTGTTGCAGCAAATACATTACCAAACAATCTTAAGCTTAATGATACTGGTAACATTATTCTGTCTAGTATATTTATTGGCAACAATAATGCTACTGGACTAGCATAGCCTTTGAAATATCCTTTTAATCCTAACTTTTTAATTGCATAACCTTGAATTACTAAAAACGTTGTTAGTGCTATTCCTATAGTAACGCTTAATTCTGAGGTTGGCGCTTTAAGTCCAAACATACCTACCATATTTAATGAGAATATATATATTGCTAATGCTCCAATATAAGGAACAAACATTAGTTTATCTTTCCCCATATTTTCACCAACTATTCCATTAAGTTTTCCTATTATTATTTCTATTGCACTTTGAATTTTTCCAGGAATTCTTTTAACTGTCTTACTATAAAGAATAGATAGTATTGCTGCTATACCAATAATAAACCATTGAATTATTAGACTTAATGTAATATTAAATGGAAAACCAAATATATTTAACGTAAATATAGGTAAAACTTCCTCCATATAAACACCCCTTTCTTAATGTTTAGTCTTAAAGCCATATAGCATCAAGGAAATAATTTGAGAAGTATATCCAGTAATAAATATGAAAAAGTTAATAGTACTTCTATTAACTATGTAAGCTGCAACTAATGAAACTATAAGTATTCTATAAATTTGACTCAGTATTAAAATTATCTTTGACATAGACTTGTTTTCTTTTACTGATATATTTAATACTAAACTATTTACTAATAAGTTAATTAGTGCAATTCCTATTCCTAAAATAAAAAAGAAGCATGCTTTTCCAAATATAAAATATCCTACGGATATAAATATCAGTGATAAAATCAAATTAAAGCTTGCTATTTGTTTTAAAAGTGATATGTTTTCATTATACACTTGAAATTCCTCTCTTTATAACGCTTACTAAGATGCCTGCTTATTAAGCTACAATAAATTATATGCTTAGACCTAATATTAATAAACTTTGCAATTTGACTATATTAGCTCATTTTTTAAAATTGAAGGTCAATATAAGTAAATATTTCATCGAGCATATGTTTTACTCAATTTTAATCTGTTTTTCTTAGTCCTCAAATATTTCCTTCAATTGTTCTTCAATTCTTCAACAACGTGAAATTTTCTGACTCATTAGTCTATAATGGTTATGAATAACCCTTCATAATATGTTTCAATAAATTGCTAACCCATTATAAATCAAAGGATTTTTATGAAATTTTTAATTTCCATTCTTGCATTTTAGTGATAATTCAATAGAAGTTATTCTTTATCACTTTTAATAATATGAATAATCCAAATCAAGTTTTATGCATTTTTTATTATATTTATACATGTATTTTGTGTATTAATAGTTTAAAATATTCAAGTTTTATCTACTAAATGCTTTAATTTTCTCTTATTTTCTTAGTTCCCTAAAAAAAATAAAAACATTAGAATTATGAAAGTTAATTCTAATGTTCTATAATTTTACATATTAAGTGGTAAAGTATTCTACTAATATATTGCATATTTCAATTGAAGTTTTTCCATCCCCATAAAGATTTGAAAGGCTACTCATATGTTTATAAATATTTTTATTTCTAATAAGATTATTAGCTTCAAAAATAATCTTATCTATATCTGTACCTACCAGTTTAACCATACCAGCTTGTACTACTTCCTGTCTTTCTGTGACATCTCTTAAAACTAATACTGGTTTTCCTAAGTGAGGAGCTTCTTCTTGAATACCTCCTGAATCTGTCATAACCATATAACATTTGTTCATAAGATTATGAGCTTCTTCAGTATCCAGAGGATTTAATAAATGTACCTTTTCCATTCCTCCTAAATATTCTTCCACAGTTTCTTTAACTATAGGATTCAAATGAACTAAATACACTATTTCTACATCATCATTTTCATTAACTATTCTTTTTAATGATGTACATATATTTTTTATTCCTTCTCCCCAATTTTCTCTTCTATGAGCAGTGACCATAATTACTTTTTTATTTTCAAAATCTATATTATTTAATTCTTCAGTTTTAAATCTATAATTTTCTTTAACTGTATATTTCATAGCATCTATTGCAGTATTTCCTGTAACAAAAATGCTATCTTCTTTTACGTTTTCTTTTAATAAATTTTCTTTTGTAAGATTGGTAGGAGCAAAATGTAAATCTGCTATAGAACCTACTAATTTCCTATTCATCTCTTCAGGAAAAGGAAAATATTTATCAAAAGTTCTAAGCCCAGCTTCTACATGTCCTACTTTTGTTTTGTTATAAAAAGCAGCTAAAGAAGCTACAAATGTGGTAGTTGTATCTCCATGGACCAGCACTATATGAGGTTTTTCCTTTTGTATAATTTTATCTATACTTTCAAGTGCTCTGCAGGTTATTCCACTTAAACTTTGCTTTTCAACCATTATATTTAAATCGTAATCTGGCTTTATTGAAAAAATTTCTAACACTTGATCTAGCATCTCTCTATGTTGTGCAGTTACGCATACTACTGAATCAAATTCACTTCTTTTTTCAAGTTCTTTAACAAGTGGTGCCATTTTAATTGCTTCCGGTCTCGTTCCAAACACAGATAAAACCTTAATTTTATTCATAGATTTCACTCCCTAACTATTGTTCTCCATCAAATAATCCAAGTTCCCAAGCTATGAAAGCAATAAACGTAACTACTGATGCCAATAGGAAATATGCCTTTTTACTGCTTATTTGCATAGCAATTATAGCAATGCCGCCTAATATAGCACTAATTAAATACATTATTAAAACAACTTGTCTTTGTGTTAAGCCAAGTCCTAATAATCTATGATGAAGGTGCCCCTTATCTGCCTGCATTATTGGTTTGCCATTTACTTTTCTTCTAATCATAGCAAATAACGTATCATAGATCGGAAGACCTAAAGCTAAAAGTGGAACAGCTATTACCAAAGCTGTAGCAGATTTAATTGCTCCATCAATAGAAATTGCTGCTAATAAAAATCCTAAAAGCTGTGAGCCTGTGTCTCCCATAAATATCCTTGCAGGATTGAAATTATATGGTAAGAATCCAATTATTGCTCCACTTAATATAGCAGTTAAAAAAGCTGCATCTCCCCGTCCATTTATTACAGAAACTATAAATAAAGTTACTGAAGATATAAATCCAACTCCTGCTGCTAATCCATCAACTCCATCTATTAAATTAAAAGCATTTGTTATACCTATAACCCAAATAATAGTTAGAGGAATTCCTAATAGTCCTAAATTTAAAAAGCTGCCTCCACTATTTAACGGATTTGTAACTAATGTTATTTTAAGTCCAAATACTATTAAAATAACTGCTGCTACTATTTGAAAAACCAACTTATATCTTGGTCTTAAATCTTTAACATCATCAATCATTCCACCAATTACAATTACAGTAGCACCAATAAGAAGTCCTAAGTCTTGAATAGAAAAATTACTCATATTTAGAACTACTCCTATAACAAAGGCAATATAAATTGCCACTCCACCCATACGTGGAGTAGGTTTTTTATGTATTCTTCTCGGATCATTTGGAACATCTATTGCATTTAACTTAATAGCTAATTTTATAACCAAAGGTGTTGCCATCAATGATATAATTGCTGTAATAATCACTAGTAAAATTATATTATTCATATAAAACCTTCCTAATTAAATTTTATTCTCTTTAGTTATGAACTAAAATAATGTTGTTTAATATGATAACTACTAAAATTTACCTCATTTACATAAGTTATAATTAATTTACATTTAATTTTAATATCCTTCTTCTTCTGTAAGAGAATCATCATTTTCAATCCATTCATCCACAAAGACTTCTCTATAACTTGTTTTTGTATCTCTTATTATAACTTTTTCTATACCTGCATTTATTATAAATCTTTTACAAAGGGCACAAGGAGATGCATTTTCAACTAGATTTCCAGTAGATTGCTCTTTTCCTACTAAATATAAAGTTGATCCTATCATGTCATGCCGTCTTGCAGAAATTATTGCATTCTGCTCTGCATGAACTGACCTACAAAGTTCATATCTAGTGCCCCTAGGAACTTTTAATTCCTCTCTTCTGCAAACACCAATATCACTACAGTTTTTTCTTCCACGAGGTGCTCCAGTATATCCAGTAGCCATTATTTCATCATTTTTTACTATTAAAGCTGCAAAGTTTCTTCTTAAGCAAGTTCCTCTCTCTAAAACTGTTTCACATATATCTAAATAATAATTATGTTTATCTATTCGTTTCATAAAATCCCCTCAAAATTTAATATGTATCCTCTCCCATTATATAAAAAAACTATAATAAAGTCACGTAATTTAAAATTTCATCCCAAATCCCTATAAATATTAGCTACTTTCAATTCTTATCAAAAGTAAAAAAAAGCATATTTATATACATTTTGTTTACATTGGTAAAAAATATTGAATTTTTCGTAATTGCTCTACCTTAAAGTATAGTTAATATTAATAATTTCACCAATGCATATTTTTTATGTTATATTTAAAAAATTTAAATATATTTCACTATTATTTGTCTAACATTTAAATTTGTAGTAAAATTATCTATATGTAAATTATGTAAATATCTTTAAATTTGAACTGTAAAAAAGTATTAATTAAATAGTTGTAAAATTACAGAGGTGTATTATGGAGCATATAATAAAGGTACTTAAAAAGTGCATTCTTTTTAAGAATCTATCTGAAGAAGAAATTAAAGACTCTCTCTCAAAAGTTCGATATACTATATATGATCAATATGAAAATTCTAATAACTCCAAAACCTGTGTGTTAGCATTAGAAGGTGATGATTGCACTTCTTTAGGTATTGTACTTGAAGGTGCTGTAGAAATTCAAAAACAGTATCCTAATGGCAAAGTGGTATCTCTTAGTACATTAAAATCAGGTAATATATTTGGAGAAGCCATCGTTTTTTCTACACATCATAAATATCCTGCCACAATTATGGGAAATAAAAATTCAACAGTAATGTATATCTTAAAAGAAGATATTATATCAATGTGCAGCAGTAATAAATTAATATTAAACAATTTTATGGAACTTCTATCGAGTAAAATACTCAACTTAAACAAAAAAATTACCGAGTTATCTTTAGAAACTTTAAGACAGAAACTTTGTTTCTACCTATTACAAGAGTATAAAAAACAAAATAATTTAAAATTAACTATACCTATGTCTAAGAAAAGTTTATCAGAATATTTTGGTGTTCAGCGCCCTTCTCTTTCTAGAGAATTAATTAATATGAAGAAAGATAACTTGATTGATTATGATAAAAATATTATAAAAATTTTAGATTTAGATGGCCTACAACAATATATTGAAATATATTAGTAAGAGCTAAACCCTTATATATTAACGTTTTTAATGCAGCAAATAAAAATTTCTAAAAATTTTGCTAAAAAATAATAATTTTCTCTTGATAATTATTATCCAATAGTATATAATAAGCTTGTAAGGAAGATTAAAACAATTATATAAAATAATTTTTATTAAATATGTAAATCATGTACACTATATATTAAAAAATATTTTTATTTATTTAAGGAGGAATTTTATTATGAAAAAGTTTGTTTGTACAGTATGTGGATATATTCATGAAGGAGATTCAGCGCCAGAGTTTTGCCCAATTTGTAAGGCACCAGCTGACAAATTTGTAGAAAAAGTTGAAGGTCAAATGACTTGGGCTGATGAGCATAGAATAGGAATCGCTAAAGACGTAGATCCAGAAGTTATAGAAGGATTAAGAGCTAATTTTGTAGGAGAATGTACAGAAGTTGGAATGTACCTAGCAATGAGCCGTCAAGCTGATAGAGAAGGATATCCAGAAGTTGCTGAGGCTTATAAGAGAATAGCTTGGGAAGAAGCAGAACACGCTTCTAAATTTGCTGAATTATTAGGAGAAGTTGTAGTTGCTGATACAAAAGCTAACTTACAAGCTAGAGTTGATGCTGAGCATGGAGCTTGCCAAGGTAAAAAAGATTTAGCTACATTAGCTAAAAAACTAAACCTAGATGCAATACATGATACAGTTCATGAAATGTGCAAAGACGAAGCTAGACATGGAGCTGCATTCAACGGATTATTAAATAGATATTTTGGAAAATAGATCATGTCAATTAGAGGCTATAGAATAGCTATAGCCTTTCATTCCTATCCCATAAAAAGCATGGATTACCATGCTTTTTTTATGTGTAAATATTTTAACCTTTAATATATGCAAAAGGTATTTGATACCTTTCACTTAAATCATTTTTATTAGTAAATATAATATACCCTTCGTAATAATCTGATGATGAACTTTCAACTACATCTAAATTAATAGCCATTACTTTACTCTCCATACTATTTATAACTACACTTTCATCCATATGGATTAGTTCATTATATTTAACAATATTCCCCTCCTTATTCTTTAAGGATTTAATATCTATTTTAAACTCTTTATTCAATGCAGAATTATTACTTATTTTAATATTTTTGGTTCTTCCAGTTTGATTCTTTATATTTTCATTAAAATTTAAAGAAGAGGTCATACTTTCTATTTGTATTTTTTCATGATTTTCATTTAAAGAGGTTGTTTTATCTAAAATTTGAAATTTTATTTTTGAATGTACAGCTCTATAAGGATTTATCATTCCAGATCCAATTTCATATACGCTATAATTATACTCCAGGTCAGATGCAGTATTCATTAAAGCAGCTTTTACATCATATGGGCTGTAATCAGGATTTTTATCCAATATCAATGCCGCAACTCCAGTTACATATGCAGCAGCCATAGATGTACCAGATTCTATTTCATAGGCTTTTTCATAGTTTACCATATCTTTTCCTTTAAAGTATCTAGGCACAGAAGACAATATATTAGCGCCTGGTGCAACTATATCAGGCTTTATTATATAAGTATCTTTTACTGGACCACGTGAACTAAAATCTAATAATACTCCTTTAGTAATTTCAAACTTAGAAAAATTAGATATTTTAAAGTCTACTTTTCTTTCTTCAATCATAGATAAAATAGCCTGCCCATCTTTATATGGTAAAGTAAATATAGTAGAATAATCTTCACTTTCTCCAAAATACATAGGTATGTAGTTTTCACTTTCATTATCATTAATTACTATAGTAAAAACTGCCCCTTTTTCTTTTGCATTCTTTCCTTTTTCCATTAAAGGATTCTTCCCTCTCCTTACCAAAGCTATAGAATTTTTTAATTCTTTACCATTAAAATCTTCTTTTACGCCATATCCACAATAAACAACATTAAGATTTTTCTTGTTATAAACTTTCAAATTTTGTATTTTATCTTTTGATAACAATGCTAAAGTACTATTTTCATGTAAGGAACTAAAGTTACCTTTTACAGTAGGTATTATTACATCATTATTACTTGCACCTACAGTTATTCCTAAAGGAGAATTTCCTGGTGTAGATATTGTATATGGCTCTGAGCCATTATTTCCTGATGCAGCTACTACTACAGTTCCTAAATTCACAGCATTATTTATAGCTATAGATGTAGGATATAAGGGATCATTAACATCTATTCCTAAAGATAAATTTAAAATGTCCATACCATCTTTAACAGCCTTCTCTACTCCACTTATAATGCTCTCCATAGTTCCAACTCCATATGGTCCTAAAACTCTATATGCATATATCTCTGATTCAGGTGCTGCCCCTAAAGCAGCTTGCCCCTTTAATCCTTGTCCAGCTATTATCCCTGCTACATGGGTACCATGAGTAGTATAATAGGTATTCTCCCCTTTTTCGTCATATTCAGGTGCCTTACTGCTTTTCCACTGCTCATATGTAGTTTCCATAGGATCATTATCATTATCAATAAAATCATACCCGCCTTTATAAGATGATTTTACCTCTGGGTGGTTATAGTCAATTCCTGTATCCAAGATTCCTATTTTTATATTTTTACCTTTAATACCTTCCCCATGCAATTTATTAATATTTTCCATTAGAATTGAATTGGTTAACTTTGAATTTTCCTTTAAAGTTGATTTGGTGTTAAGAGGCTTTATTTTTACTTCACAATCACTATAAATATTCTTAATCATAGGCACTTTTAATAATTGTTTTATCCTATTGGCAGGTATACTTACTACTGCTCCATTAAATACCTTTTCATAAAGTTTTATAATATCCGCTTCATCAACTTTATTCTTATTCATCTCTTCAATAAACTTTTCTTTAATATCATTGTCTTTAATATATTCATATACATACTTCTCATCAAAGTGAACAATTACATTTACTTTCTTACTACTATTTAAATCTACATCTTCATCTAATTTTAATAATTTTTCAACTGATTCTATATTGTTATTTGATGTTCTAAAATACTCTTTTGCTATTATTACTTCACTACTTAAAGCAAAGATAAAAACAGTACAAATAAATATAACTAGTAGTTTCTTAAAACTTGATTTATTCACATTTACCACCTTCCCTTTATATGATTAAGAATTCTTTTTTATTTAAATAAATTCCTGAAAATTTAAAGCCCCGAAATTATATCGGGGCTTTAAAATCATATTATTTGATTATTTCATTAAAAAGTTTATTAACACTCCACCATATTCAGCTATTAATGGAGCAAATACTAATGATATTATAGTCATAAGTTTAATTAATATGTTCATTGATGGACCTGAAGTATCCTTAAAGGGATCTCCTACAGTATCTCCAACTACGGCTGCCTTATGAGTATCGCTTCCTTTTCCTCCAAAATGTCCTTCTTCAACATACTTCTTAGCATTATCCCAAGCTCCACCAGCATTAGCCATCATTATAGCCATTAGAACTCCACTTGAAACTGCTCCGCTTAGCAGTCCTCCTAAAGCTTCTACCCCAAATAAAAATCCAGTTAATATAGGAACTACTATGGCTAATATTCCTGGAAGTATCATTTCTCTTAGTGCAGCATGAGTTGATATTTCAACACATTTTGAGTATTCTGGAGTATTTTTACCCTCCATTATTCCATCTATTTCTCTAAACTGTCTTCTAACTTCTTTAACCATGTCATTTGCTGCTTTACCTACTGATTCCATTGTTAATGCACTAAATAGGAATGGTAACATTACTCCTACCAGCATTCCAACTAAAGTAATAGGATTTAATACATTTATCTCTAAAAGATTAGAAGCCTCTGCAAAAGACGCAAATAATGCTAATGATGTTAAAGCAGCTGATCCTATAGCAAATCCTTTTCCTTTTGCTGCTGTTGTATTTCCTACAGAGTCTAGTTTATCTGTAATTTCTCTAACTTGTTCAGGTAGATCTGACATTTGAGCTATTCCACCTGCATTATCAGCAATTGGACCATAAGCATCAACAGCAACAATAAGTCCAGTTATAGATAACATTCCTATAGCTGAAAGGGCAATTCCATATAGCCCCATTGTACTGTTATTACTTCCACCCATTACAAAGTAAGCTATTAATATTTCAAGAGCTACTAATAATATAGTTCCCATAGTAGATTTCATACCAACTGACATACCAGAAATGATATTTGTTCCTGCTCCCGTTTGTGATTGGTCAGCTATCTTTTTAACACTTTTATAATCACTTGAAGTATAAACTTCTGTCAATTGACCTATTAGAATTCCTATTATCATTCCACTTCCAACAGCAAAGAAACTTCTAAAATTACCAAAAATCATATTACTAGCAAATAATGCTCCTAATAAGAACAATCCACCAGCAATATAGGTTCCTGCATTCAAAGATTTTTGTGGATTTTCACTCTTTGAAGCTTTAACATATATAGTTCCTACAATTGAAGCCAATATACCTAAAGATACTAAAATTATAGGATAAGCTACTCCATTTAAACTATCTTTATATACTACAGCACCTAAAGTTATTGCTGAAATAATAGATCCTACATAGGATTCAAATAGGTCCGCACCCATACCAGCAACGTCTCCAACGTTATCCCCAACGTTATCAGCAATAACTGCTGGATTTCTTGGGTCATCTTCTGGTATTCCTGCCTCAACTTTACCAACAATATCTGCACCTACGTCAGCTGCTTTTGTATATATACCTCCACCAACTCTTGCAAATAATGCTATTGAAGATGCTCCTAATCCAAATCCTGTTAATATACTTGTATCACCATTGAAAACTAAATATATTACAGATATTCCTAATGTTCCTAAACCTACTACACTCATTCCCATTACAGCTCCGCCAGAGAATGCAATAGATAGTGCCTTACTTATGCCATGTTTTGCTGCTTCTGCAGTCCTAACATTGGCTGATGTAGCTATTTTCATTCCAAAATATCCAGCTAAAATTGAAAATATAGCTCCGCAAAGGAAAGATATCCCTGTTTGAAAGTTTATAAATATACTAAGTAAAATTACAACTATAACTATAAAAACGCTTAAATAAGTATATTCTTTTCTCAAGAAAGCCATTGAACCTTCTTTTATATAGGATGCTATTTCTATCATCCTATCGTTTCCTTCTTTTTCTTTAACAATTGTTTTACTTAAGTAAAATGCAAAAATTATTGCAAGCACTCCGCCTACAATTCCTAATAAATATGCTTGTTCCATAATACCACCCAAATATAATTTCCAATATTTTATTGAAATATCAGATAAAATTATATTTTTATCCTTTTCTTTTAATTAAATTCTGCTAATTTATCCTATTAATCACAGGACAATTTTTAAAATATTTCAAAACCAAAACTTTTAATAATAAATAAAGATAGCACTAACCATATTTATTATAATTAAAAAACTTAAATATTCTCATATCTCAAATACCTCCTTTAATTATATTAAATTTTTAATATAATTTTATAAATATTTTTATTATTAAGTATATTTATTTTAAATTAATATACTTAAATACTATGC
>NZ_JACSQB010000042.1 GCF_014836835.1 Clostridium faecium
CTACTGATTACTATATCAATACTGATATATAAAAGTAAAGGTATTCTTATATATTTTTCTTTGTATAAATAATAATTAACAGAAAAAATAAAAGCTTTAGTAACCTAAACATTACTAAAGCTTTTATTTTTAACACTTGAATTAAATATAATAATTTACTTATGTAAGAGAAATTTTATAATAAAATTCATCAATTGTCTATACTTTAATTGAATATTATTATTAAATAAATATTAATTATAAAAAATCCTATCTAAATAATGAAGAATATAGTTAAAGTTATCATTTCTACTAATTCATTTATAGCTCCTAAGGTATCTCCTGTTAATCCATTTATTTTGCTTTCACAAAGTTTATTAAATAATAAAGTTATGATAATTGCTGTAAAAGTTAAAATAACTATCTCCTTAGGTCTAATAAATAGAAATTGTAATAATATACATATTATAGCTGTTATTATTATATTTAAAGTTTTTATATTTCCAATAAATATATTACCTGTACCTGTAGATTTAGCATTTTTTCCTATTGTAGCTAATAACACTACTGAAAATCTTGCTATAATAGGTGCTACAATTATTATTTCAGGCACATATGAGTCTATTGCTAATTTTATTAAATTATACTTAAAGAGCAAATCTAAAACTATAGCAACGCAAGAGTATACCCCTATCCTGCTGTCTTTCATTATATCAATAATCTTTTCTTTGCCACCTTTAAATGCAAAGAAACCATCACATACATCTCCTAATCCATCTAGATGCAATGCTCCTGTAAGAAGAATAAAAGTTAAAACTACAAATACAGCAGTTATACTAGAAGGTAAGTATCTATTTAATAATAGATACACTAAATATTGAATTCCACCTACTATAAATCCTATTATTGGGAAAAACATGGCGCCTCTCCTAAAGTTTTCATCACTGCAATCTAATTGAAGATTAACAGGTATTCTAGTAAAAAATTGAATATATAATAAAAAATCATTTATATACTTTTTCATAACTCTCTCCTAACTCAAAATTTATGTTATTTTAGCTTTAGTGGCAGTCCGCAGGTTACAAGATAAACTTCATCAGAAAGTTTTGCTATAAATTGATTAATAAAACCTGCTATATCCCTATAAATTCTACTTAGTTTATATTCAGGTATAAGACCACTTCCAACTTCATTAGTAACCATAACCAAAGTTTTATTTTTCTCTTTAGCCATGAAAATAAGTTTTTCAAATTCACTTTTAATATTATCTTGAATATTATCTACTTCTTCCATTGATATATTATCAAAATCTATTTCTTTATCAAATAACAAATTAGTTACCATTATTGTTACACAATCTAATAATATATTTGGTTCCTCTATATTTTCTATGGCTCTATGCAAATCTTTATATCCCTCATAGGTCTTCCATCTTTGATTTCTGCTTTTTTTATGCTTGTCAATTCTATTTTTCATCTCCTGATCTGTTACTACGGCTGTAGCTATATATAATACATCATCTCTTTCCTTGAAAATATTTTCTGCATAACTGCTTTTGCCGCTTCTACTGCCACCTGTAACTAATATTACCCTGCTCATTTAATACACCTTACTTTCTTATAAAAATTTATTATGAATTATTCCATCTAAGAATAAGTTTTCATATTCATATTTTACAATTGAAATATCACCATTTCTTGAAGAAAATTTCCAAAACAAATCCATATTTTCATCCATAATATAGGAATAAATAGCTCTTATTACACCACTATGAGTGACAATTAGTACATTATCACAATTTAAATTTAATATATCCTTTAAAAAATCAGATGCCCTATTATATAATTCTATATAACTTTCTCCATTAGGTGGTATAAAACCTTTCCAATCTTTCTGCCATATTTCACATTCCTTAGGATAAAGTTCTAAAATTTCCTCGTAACTCTTTCCTTCAAATTCTCCAAAATTAGTTTCGTTTATCCTTTTATCTATAATCATATTTTCACTTTCTTTAAAAAGGTTAAATCTATCACCTAATATTATTTTACAAGTATGGTAAGTTCTTTTTTTATCACTTAAGTAAACTTTATCTAAATCTATATCCTTAAAAAACCCATTTAACTTCTTTGCTTCTAATATACCTCTTTCTGTTAAACCCTCATCTATTGTACCATAAAATACTTTATTTTTATTTTGAATGGTTTCACCATGTCTTACTAAATATATGTTCATATAAACACCTCTATATTAATTTTTGATTCACAATTAAACAAAAAAATTTTTCACATCAATGCAATTGAAAGTTATGTGACCAACACTATTTGCTGCTACAGAATAAATTCTAAACTTGCAAGAGATAACTTAGAAATATCTATAATCCTAAACTGTGAACTACAAATTTATCATTGAAATAAATTATCTGCACATATTTTATATTACTTTCTTTTCTTATAAAACACAATATTGAAGGATAGAAACTTTGATTACACCAAAAAAATCGTGACAAAGCCACGATCTTTTTTATTTAATAATATTATTTCATGCTATTATATATAGTTTCTAAATTATATTTCATAGCTTCTATATAATTTAATCCATCTTCCTTACTATGAAGAGTATATATTTTTTCAGTTTTACCATTAACTTCACGAGCTAAAGTTTCTGATATTTGTGGACTTACTAAACTTTCCACAAAAACTGTGTTTATATTTTTGTCTTTACATAAATCTGTTAATTCTTTTAACTGTTTAGGTGATGGTTCTCCTTCTGCAAATACCCCTTCAATGCTGTACTGATTTAATCCAAAGTCTCTGCATAGATATCCAAAAGTGGCATGGCCAGTAATGAAATTTTTATTTGAGATTTGTTGAAATTTCCCTTTATAATCATTATATAAATCATCAATTTCTTTAGCAAATTCATTGTAATTTTTCTCATAATAATCTTTATTATCACCATCAATTTCTATTAAAGCCTTTTTTATATTATCAGCTTGAAGTTTTGCCATATTTAAACCAAGCCATAAATGTGGGTCATATGCGCCATGTTCTTTTTCTGTCTCTTCTTTATGCTCTTCATCAAGCTTAATAAAATCACCACCTTCAGAAGTATCTACAACTTTCAATTTACTATTATTTATAACTTTTAATACATCTTCTTTCCAATGTTCCATATCTAATCCATTTAAAACTAATAGATTTGCTTCTTCCAAATTGGCTAAGTCCTTTGCTTTTGGTTCAAAATCATGAGGTTCAACTCCATCTGGAACGACAGTGTAAACTTCTATTTTATCTTTACCTATCTCTTTAGCAAACTCTTCCATTGCATAAAAGCTAGCCACTACTTTTATTTTATTGTTTTTCTCTGCATCAATATTATTGTCTTGCTTACTGCATCCTATTAAGGCTATTGAAAACATTAATATTAACATATAATTAATAATTTTTTTCACTATAAAAACACACCTTTCAAACGAAAATGATTTGCATTTGCATACAACTGCTTATTATAGTATAATTAACAAGCTTTGTAAACAATAAAGACTATTGTATTGCAAATTATTTGCATTTACATTATTATTATATTATACCTATAAAATAATGTAAATTATTTCATATAAATATATAAAATTTTATACTAAATTAATTGCTTTAAAATGTTACATCTAAAGATTCTTATTAATTTATACAATAAGTATTATTAAATTATTATCACTAAAAATATATTTTATTCAATACCTTTATATTTATGTTATTAAATCTTTTTAGATGGATAAGATTATAAAAGTACATAGTTAATTTTAGTAAAAGGAGTTCAATTATGATAAAAATAAATAATTTAAATTTTTCCTATAACAATACAAAGCCTTATACTATAGAAAATTTAAATCTTAATATAGAAAAAGGCAGTTATGTTTCAATAATTGGTGAAAATGGCAGTGGCAAGACTACTTTAGTAAAATTGATACTTGATATATTAAAACCAATTAGTGGAACTATTTCAATTGAATCTAAAAATATAGGATACGTGCCTCAAAGAATAGAGGGCTTTAACTCACAGTTTCCTATAACTGTATATGAAGTATTAAATATTCATAGAAAAATTCTTAAAATATCTAATAAAAATATCATAGACGAAGCACTTAAAGCTGTTAACATGGAAAAGTATAAGGATTCATTAATAGGTGGGCTCTCTGGTGGCCAACAGCAGAAGATTTTCATTGCGAGGGCTATTATGTGTCACTGCGACTTACTAATACTAGATGAGCCTTCTACAGCCTTAGATCATAAGAGTATAAATGACTTATATAAATTAATTAAACACTTAAATAAATCTCATAACATCACCATACTTTCTATAGAACACAATATAAAAATTGCGCTGGATAATTCTTCTCATATATGTTCTATGGATAATGGTAAAGGTGAATTATATACTGTTAAAGAGTATATGGAAAAATTTCATTTAAATTAGGAGGCTGCTATGTTTCAATACGAGTTTATGCAAAATGCTTTTATAGCTGCTATATTTATATCCATATTATGTCCTTTAGTTGGTACATTTTTAGTGCTTAAAAGATATTCAATGATGGGTGACACTTTAGCTCATAGTTCTTTTGCTGGAGTAGCTATAGGTCTTGTTACAGGGTACAGTCCTATACTTTGTGCTTTTATATTTACCAGCATATGTGGATTATTAATTGAGCTTTTAAGAAATTATTATAAAAAATATGCAGAATTAATTCTTTCAATAGTTTTAACCTTAAGTATTGGTATTGGTATTACTCTTGTGAGTATGGGAAAAACCAATGCTAATATAAATTCATTCTTATTTGGAAGTATTTTAACTGTAACTAAAGATGATTTATTTATCATGCTCATATTAAGTATTATTTCCATTTTGATTTTATATAAACTATATAATAAGTTAGTATATATAACCTTTGATGAAGAAGGTGCTAAAGTAGCTAATATTAAAGTAAAACTTATAAATTATATTTTTGCATTATTAGTAGGTGCTACTATTTCTGTGTCTATAAGAATCATGGGAATATTAGTGATGTCTTCAATGATAGCTCTTCCTGTAGCAACTGCCCTTCAGCTTAATAAAGGTTTTAAAAAAACTATGATTTTTTCAATAATTTTTGGATTTATTGATATTATTTTAGGACTAATTTCTTCATATTATTTAAACTGTGCTCCAGGAGGTACAATAGCACTAATTTCTGTATTTATTCTTGTTATAACTATAGTGTTTAAAAGCTTTAAAAGATAAAAAGACATGTATTTCGCATGAAATACATGTCTTTTTATTTTTCTATGAAAAAATATATGATGATGTAAAAAATGGCGAACACTGTTCGCCGCTACAAAATTAATTTTAAATTTCACAGTAACTGCTGAGAAATTTACACATCGTCTATTGTCAATTCTTAATTATTAAATGAAAATTAAGAAAGGAGTTCGCTAAGCTCTTTTTTTATAATCTTGCTGTTAAGAACATTGTTTTCATGCCTAAAGCAGTAAATTTTGCTTCATATTCTGTTACAACATTATCTTTAAAATCACTATTGTGAAGATCATAAGTCATATATTCTATTTCAAAACCGCTTTTTTTAAAATATTCTATTGAATCTTCAAAAAGCTCTGTGTCGTCAGTTTTAAACCAAACTTCACCGCCTTTTTTAAGAAATTTTTTATACTGTGATAAAAAATTAGTGTGAGTTAGTCTTCTCTTATTATGTCTTTCCTTTGGCCAAGGATTACAAAAGTTTATATAAATTTTACTTATTTCATCCTTATCAAAAACATTTTCTATAAGCATAATGTTTAATGGCATCAATCTAACATTCATATCTTTATCTGATATATTCTCCTCAGCTCTAACTTTCTTAACCTTCCTTAAGGCATATACTAAAACTTCATCCTTTAAATCTATTCCAATATAGTTTATATTTGGACTAATTTTTGATCTATTAGCAATATGACCTCCCATGCCACATCCTAATTCTAAATGTATTTCATTATTATTTTGAAACTCTTCTTTCCACTTTCCTTTGTGATTATATTGGTCAAAAATAACTATTTCACTACTCTGCATTTCCGGTCTTGCCCAATGCTTTTTTCTTAAGCGCATATATTTCTCTCCTCATGTTTAAAATACTAGTCCCACTAAATTTATTAAAACTGAAAATAAATAATTTGCTGGTATTTCAACTAAATAAGTTAGCAGTGACCTTCCACCACCTAATATAGGTGCAATTAATAATATAAAAATAACTAATTGATATCCATATATTTTATCTGATATTTTATAAAATTGGTGTGGAAATAAATCCTTCAATATATGAAATCCATCAAATCCTGGTATAGGAATTAAATTTAAAAACATCCATAAACAATTATAATAAGCAGTTAAATAAACTATTGTAATTATAATTTGCTTTAATTTTGCATTTGGAAGCATCATCTCTAATATTGCTAATAAAATTACAGCCACAATTGAGCATGCTAAATTTGCTAATGGACCTGCTATAGATATCTTTAAATCATCTTTATAATAATTTTTCAAAGCATTTGGATTGGTCTGTACAGGTTTTGCCCAGCCAAATCCTACAAATAAAATCATAAAAAATCCTAATAAATCTATATGTGCAAAAGGATTTAATGTCAGTCTGCCTTGATATTTAGGGGTATTATCTCCTAATTTAACCGCCACCCTTGCATGAGCATATTCATGAAAAGTAAAGGCCACCAATATAGCTGGTATCATCAATACCTTTCCTAACAAATCAATTCTCATTAGAACGTCCCCTTTCTACTTGTAATCAAGAAAAATTGATTATCCCTATAATTATATCAAAATAATCCAATATAGAGAATGTCTTATAAAAATAAATTTACTTTCTTTTTATATATAAGTTTTAAGAAATAAAGACTATAAAAATTAATCTGCTACTGAAAAGTCAGATTTTTATGTCTAACTTTTCAGTAGCAGTACAAAATTCATAGCCTTTATTGATAAGCAGTGATTTCTATATTGTTCTCATCTTTTGTCACTACACCTTTATTTTGAAATTGAATAAATTCTCCTTCATAAATAGTTTCCTTATTTGACTTTTGCTCTCTAATTGTCTTATTTTCTATATCATTTGTATACACATTGCCTTCTGAAGAAATATATATATCTTTATTCTCATGAGGTTCATTTAGTATTACTTCATTCCACTGAGAAGGATTTTCAGTAATACAGCCATAGAATATCTTATTAACCAATCCATTCTCTAATCCACCTATGTAAATATTGTCTTCGTCATCTCTGCCTAACACAGTTATTCTTTCATATTCTGGAAAATATAATGTTTCACTAGTGTGAGATAAGTAAACTTGATTATAAACCTCACCTTCATATACCAATATATCTTCTCTTCTTAAAAGTTCCATATTACATATATGTCTAGGTACAGTATAAATTTTATTCATTGCACCCATTCTATCAATTCTATATATACTGCTTACATTTTCACTATCTACTATTTTTACATAAGTAAGGCCGGTAAGAGTTGATACTGAAATATCTTCTACTACTGCACTTTCTTCATTCCAGTCAAACTCTTTAATTAATGACTTATCTTTCTTTTTGACATCATAAGAATAAAGAGTTAGTTTACTAGAACCATAACTCACTGTCTTTTCAACAAATAGTATTCTATCTCTATCTGGTAACCATTTATAAAAACTTACTTCAGCATCTAATTCAAGACTTATATCATCAGTTTGTCCATCTTGTATTTTTACTACTTTTAAAGCATTATTTTTTATATATGATAAATACTTACTATTATAAGATACAGAAATTCTATCTGCATCTGAGGGAATTTTTATTTTATTTCTTTTTTCTTCTACTTTCTCTTCTACTACCTTTTTCCCATTTATTTTGCTTTCTAAACTCAAAAAATTATTATCAATATAATAAAATCCAACACATTGAATTCCTAAAGATATAACCATCCAAAGTGTTAATCTTTTTATTATCTTCATAGTATTCTCCTTACTTATGTTATTTTTCTACATATATAGCTGATGGAACTGCTCTTTCACCTAATGAATCTGATGGACTGTTAATTACTTCTCCTTTATAGTACATTGTAGAAGAAGAACCTCCATCTAAATTACTAGCATTATAAGCTCCATATTCGTATAACACATCTTGTACTTCTTTTAATGTAGCTCCTATACTATTAGCTTGTCTACCGTCAATAACTAACAATATTATGGCTCCATCTTTTCTTTGTCCTATAGCTGTTCTTGGCGCAATTCCCCAACCGCCGTCTCCAGTAGTAATTGCCTTTTGTCCATCAACTATTAGTGCAGGTCCAAAGCTAACTGCTTCTTTAGCTTTACGTTCTATTAACTCATTTAAACTATAATTACCTACAAGCAACACTCCACCCTCTGTAATTGCTACTACTTCTCTTTGTTCGTCATCGCTGCTTAAATCATTATATTTAATATCACCATTACTCATTATTATTCCAGTAGGCTTTGCACCGGTGCCTGTCCATAATGACCCTGTAGCTTCATCTGTAAATCCACCACCATTTATTGCTGCAATAGCATCATTATTTTCAGCTATTTCACTAGTTGTTTGACCTTCTAGCTCTAATTTTTCACTATATCCTACTTTAACTCTTGTAGAATCATTAACAATCAATACATAACCTGTAAATTTATTACTATTTATTTCAAATCTTTCTATGGTTTTATCATTTTTATTATTAACAGTAACCTCTGTTTCTGCATCTTTTTTTTGTGATAAATTAGTTACTGCTTGTTCTTTCAGTATTTTGTTAATTGCTTCTTCACTTAAAAATAACTCAGCGATCCATTGATGACTTAAAGTTGTCATAGCTGTAGTTACAAGTGTATTTCTTACATTCTTAAAAGGTCCATAATAAGCTAAAAATGGAGCAGTTATTCCAGTAAATACTATTTGAAAAAGCAAAAAACTAATTATAAATTTAAGTTTACTCTTTTTTTTAACTGATTTTTTAGTTTTTTTTCCGTTCATTTTAACCTTCCTTTATTAAATAATTTATAGTGTGCATTCTACTATAATAAAGTGTTAAATTCCATATGTTATATAGTTTATATTATTTTTCTTTGAAAATCATTAGATTGATATTAGAAATATTAATGCTAATATTGATTTCGTTAATTTCTATTTTATTATAATACTATAAATATGTCACCTATACAATTGAGAATTGACTATTTACAATGGGCAATTTATGGATATTTCTCAATATATCACTGTGAAATTTTAAAATCATACTGTAGTAGCCAACAGTATTCCTCATATAACTAGCAATTATATTGTTAGTGAAAAAGTTTATTTTAAAAGTAAAAACACATTATATCATATCGTAGAAATAAAAAAAATTCAATTATAAAGTATATCATTCTACTTTATAATTGAATCAAATTCTCCATAAATCACTAAAAAACTATAATTTTTGTGCAGCTTCAAAAGCTAATGGTGATCTTTCACATTCATCAAATTTCAAGGTTATTTGATAACAAAGTTCACTACCTTTCATTTTTTCTGAAGCATAACATAATCCATTTGATCTGGAATCCATAAAAGGATGATCTATTTGATCTGGATCTCCTATCAATATTAGCTTTGTTCCTATTCCCACTCTAGTTATAATTGCTTTAATTTGCTTAGGTGAAAGATTTTGAGCTTCATCAATTATCAGCCAATTTTTAACTATAGAACGTCCTCTTAAATAGGCAACTGCTTCAGTGGTTATTATTCTTCTATCAAATAATTCTCTTATCTTATCCTGTAACTCTTTCTCATCTTTATATCTTTCTTTTTCATCAGAATCCACAAGTATCTCAAGATTATCAAAAACAGGTCTCATAAATGGAGCTATTTTTTCTTCTTCTGTGCCAGGTAAAAAACCTATTTCTTCATCCATTGTAATATTAGGTCTGCATACCAAAATTCTTCTATATTGACCTGTGTCTTCTTCTAATATCTTTTCAAGCCCAGTAGCCAAAGAAAACAATGTTTTAGCAGTTCCTGCTGGTCCTTTTATTATAACCAAAGGAGCTTTAGATGGCTCTGTGCATAGTGCTTCAAGCATAAATTTTTGACCTACATTTCTTGGAGAAATCCCCATAGGCTTAATGTCCTTATAATATAATGGGACTACTTCTTTGCCATTAAATCGTCCAAGGGCTGTCTGCTTAGAATTTTCTGTTGAGTGCATTATAATAAATTGATTAACATATAACTGTGGTGTATAATAGTCTTCTTTTTCTTCATCGTAATAAATCATTTCTTCTATATCTAACGACTTTTTATTATAAAATTCTTCAATTTTATGTGACGGAACATAGACTTCTATCCTTCCTGTGTATTGATTATCTTCTTCTGGAACTACTTTTTCGTAAAAATCTTCACTTTTTATATTCACTATATCTGCCTTAATTCTTTCAAAGGTATCTTTTGTTATTAAAATTACATCTTCCCCTTTTTCTTTTAAGCCTTTACAAACTTGAATTATACGATTATCTGGCTTACTTCTCTCCCAAGATATAGGAATTTCCGTATCATGATGATTCATCTCCACTCTTAAAGACCCGCCACAAGGTAATTTAACTCCTTTATTAAGTTGCCCCTTTCTTCTAAGAGAATCAATTAACCTTGAAGCCTGCCTTGCATTCGCTCCTAAATCAGTCTTATCCTTTTTAAAGTTATCTAGTTCCTCAAGCACAATTTCTGGTATTACCACGTCGTTATTTCCAAATGATAATAGTGCTGTGGATGAATACAGAATAACATTAGTATCTAAAACATAGGTCTTTTTCAAAATCCATACTCCTCCTCTCCTATACTATTAATATATGTTTCATTTGAAATAAATGAATAAATATATTATATTTTACGTGGAAAAATTTTTATTATATTAATTTTTCAAATAATTATTGATAATGGATAATTTTTATTATATAATAATAGTAATCTAAAAATGAGGTTGATGATTATGTTAAATTTTACACAGATTTTTAAAGAAAAAAAATTGAAGCTTACTCCTCAACGTATCGCTGTATATAAATATTTATGTTCTACTAATGAACACCCTTCAGCAGAAACAATATACAAAGCGTTACAAGAAGAATATCCTACAATGAGCCTTGCCACAGTTTACAAGGCATTAAAAGTTTTAGTATCTGTAAATTTAGTTCAGGAGATTAATGTAGGAGAAGGTAATTTTAGATATGACGGAACTGTTGAACCACATTCTCATATTCAATGTGTTAATTGTTCAAAAGTTAATGATGTCAAAGGTATATCTTTCTCTAACTTAAACGAAGAAGTTAAGAAATTTACAGACTATGACATTTTAACAAATCAAATATATTTTTATGGATTATGTAGTGAATGTAAAGCTGATAACGAAAAAAAGTAGAGTTAGTTTAACTAACTCTACTTTTTTTATAGTTTTTTAATTCCCATTTAAAAAGCAATTTCATTAAAAACTTGTCCTATAAATTAATACACCTTCATATACTTTAGTAGAGGTGGTTTTCATGAAATCAATTAAAAATTTTATTAAAAATAAATATAGTTATGTAGCTTTTCTAGTTATTCTTATAATTACAGCTGTAATTTTTGTATTAAATAAAAATAAGAATTCAATACCTACACTTTTTATAATAGATAATAATAGAGTTGTCAACGAAGATTTAAATGGAGATGGAGACAAAGATGCTATTTATATAAAAACTGATGACAATAAATATTTGATTCAAATAAATTTAAGCAATGACCTTAGCTATAGTTTAAATCCAAATAAAGACATATCCACCTTAGGAGAGCACAAACCCTATTGGCCTATGAAAATCTTAATAGAAGACTTATCTAGAGATAATATTAAAGAAGTATTTATTCAATCTTCTATAAATGAAAAACCTATTCAACACATCTTTAAATTTAATGGAGAAGGCTATGAGAACATTTACTCTTCATATGATAATATCTTAGGATTTATGGATAGTAAAAACAATAAAACACCTAAAATTGTAACTGGAAATTTTAAAAATAATGGTATTGAATTAAAAAATCATTTATTTATAAATAACAAATTTAAAACCTTTGAATATGCTTATCCTAATAATTATATAGGAATTAACATTATATATAGCTTTATAGGTTTCATAGAAAGCTTTCCAAACATGAATGTCATTCTTCCTGACTATTTTAGTGATAATATAAATAGCAATGAACTCTCTATGATATATACACTTTCATCTAAAAATACAGTGTATAATTTCCAAGATGGGTTTTTTAAAGATATAAGCTATGACTCTAAAGACCGTCCTTTAGAGGTCAAATGGACTTTAAATTTTAAAGGTATTGAAAAAGCTGACTACAAATCAATAAATAATTACACCATAGATATTATACTATCGAAAAAATCTTTTGAACAAGAATATAAAGTAACCTCAATAAACGTAAGAAAATAAAATTTAAAACAAAAAAGGGACCATTTAAGGTCCCAAGGGGGATGGGGGGTTTAACTAAAGATGTAAAAACTTTAGTTATGGAGATTTTAACTCCTATTACATTTATAATTTTAACCAATATATAATATTTTATTCATTAAAGCAAATTTTATTTTTTATTTTTACCAATAAATTTTATATGGAGGTGTGTTTATGTTTTACGATAAGGGAAAAAATGATAACCTCAACAGGATTGAAACACTAATTGGAGAAAATTGCAGTATTGTTGGAAATCTTTCTGGCACAGGTCTTTTAAAAATTGACGGCGTAATTGAAGGAGATATTGATTGGGATGACGATATTATAGTAGGGATTAACGGAGAAGTGAATGGTGCTATTCACTGTAATAATGCCTTTATAAGTGGCACTGTCAATGGAAATGTTAGCTGCAATAATAGCCTTACCATTGAAAAACAAGGTAAAATTAAAGGAGATATATTTATTAAAAAACTTATTATCAATGAAAGCGGGTTTTTAGATGGAAAATGTACTATGGTAACATTAAATGAAACACACATACTTTTGCCAGAAAATTAATACATTCAATATTAATTAAAAACACACTAACAATAGTGTGTTTTTAATACTACTTTTCCTTATTATATTGTTTTAAAAATTTTCTCAATAACTCTAGTTTATAAGGCTCAATAAGCTGCATAAGTATTTTTATAATATCATAAAGTTCATCTTCTTTGAATTTTTTAGATGAATTATGTGATTTAGATTTCGATGATTTTGTCTTACTATCTACTTCTACTACATTCTCCGCATCAATAATTTCACCACTATAGTTCTCATTTAATGAATTTAAACTTAAATCATTTAAATCAAAATCTACTCCGTCTAAATTCATATTACTTAAATCCATGTTTCCTAAATCTTTTAAAATAGCTCCTACATCAAGATCCCCAAATATATTTTCAAAATTTAAAGATTCACTTCCTTCAGCTCCAGCATTTTGGTTATTAAGTAAATCACCTAATACACTTTGAATTGCATTTATATCATTTTCAGTTATATTTGAGAAAATATCCTCTAATCCATTGAACGGATTTTCTTTCCCATGATTCTTATTTTGGCTATTAATATTATTCATTAAGTTATTTAAATCATTCAAATTAAAACCACCAGATTCATTATTGTGGGGATTATTATTTCCATTGTTCATAAATGTTGACAATAAGCTACTTATCATATCTACATCAGTTTTATTGTCTCCTCCCCCTCCACCTAAAGCAGTCAACAAAGCCAACAGACTATTTCCAAAATTTCCTCCTCCAAAATTATTAGGGTTTCCACCTCTGAAATTAGGATTATTCATTTGCTGCATAGAATTCATTGGATTCATATAATTATGATTCATTTGGTTCATACGATTCATCTGAGCATAATATTTGCAATTTTCACATTCATATCTATCTTTTTTTCTACGATGTTTATGCTTTCCCACAAAATCACCTCTTTATAATTAAGAGGGCATGTTTTTTGCCCTCCTATATTTAGAAACTATAGTTATAATATTTTAAAAAGCAATCCATGTTGTCACATGGACTGCTAAAAACTCTTATCTCTTTGCAAACCATCCCTTCTGGGCCATGGCTCTACGCTATAAATTTTCTTTAGTTAAAAATTATTAACAACAGCATTTTTTTATAACTGGAAATCCAGTTCCACATGGCGAATTAAATTTACCAATAAAATTACCTCTATTGCATCTGCATAATATGAAGAAAAGTGCTAAAATCATAGCTATTTTACCTTCTATATGCTTAGTGTTTAATAGATTACCTTGATTTAAAATTACTATTATTAGTAATATTATGCATGGGTTATTTTCATTTCCGCAGCCACACATAGTATCAGCTCCTTTTTAATTAGCAGCAGCAAATGCATCTTCTTCTAGAACTTCTACGTCTTCTGCTTCCTTTTATTCTTGCACATTTGCCTTCAAAGCCTACATTAGGTCCAAATCTTCCGTTACATCCACATAACCAGAAAAGGAATAATAATGTTAGAGCATTTCTGCTAGAGTTATCTTCACAATCACGTGTATTTAATAGACATTGATTAGCTAATATTAATATTATTAATATTATAGTGCATGGTTCAAAACAAAATCCTTTATTTCCACTTCCACATCCACATCCGAACATAGTTTATACCTCCATTTTAATCTAAGTTTTGTTCTAAAATTTTTATAACTTTTCTGTCATTCTTTATACATTTTTCTTTAGAATTTTCTATTGCAGCAAAATATTAGTATTATGATTATAAACCATATTCCGCTTCCGCCAAAGCCACAGCCGCCAAAGCCGTTCCAGCCTCCCCAGCTTCCCCAATTTCCACAATTGTTGTCACAAGGTTCACAGAAGCAGTAGCAGCAGCAATCTTTTTTCTTACTCTTGCGACGTTTTTTACGTTTATCATCGCAACAACAGCAACATGGGTCACAACATGGATCACAGCATGGATCGCAACATGGGTCACAACATGGATCGCAACATGGATCACAAGGATCACAACATAAATTAAATCCAGCATTTCCCCAGTTTCCAAAGCCATTTCCGCCACATCCACAGAATATCAAGAATATAATAATTAATAAAAATATTCTTCTTCCAAAGAACCCACCGCTATTACTACATCCTTCTCCTTCTTCTCCTTCTGGAATATTAATGTTTGACATTAGATTTAACAAAGAGTTAATATCCATATATTTTATCCTCCTTTTAGAGATTATTAATACATCTTTCGTATATTACATAATATGGCTTATTAAATGTTTTGACACTAATTTGTAGTTAATTTACAAATTTACTATCTTATTAGCTTTATTGAAATTTTTCTTTTGTTTTCTAATAACATACTATTAAATAATCCTAATTTTTGTTACAATAAAACTTTTTTCAATTCATAACTTCAGCAATTGAAAATTGACCATTGACAAAGTTATCTAGAGATTTAACTTTTTATAATTTCCTATATAAAATAAAAAAGCCAAACATTTTTGTTTGACTTTTAAAATTATAATTATTTAATTAATTTATCAATAAATAAAAATATTGTGGTCATTGAATTTACTATAAAATGAATCATAACTGCATACCAATAACCTTTTTTATCAATTAAATAACAATTTATCATACTTATGGTGAATAATACTAAAAATGCACTTAAACTAAAATGTACTGATGCAAACAGTATACTGGTTATTATACTAGCTAATATGAATCCAATTCTTTTTTTAAAAAATTTTTCAAATAATAAATATCTAAATACAAATTCCTCTAGTACTGGAGCAAATATTACAGTTGAAGGTGTTACTATTAAAAAAGTTAATATATTATAATCTGATAATATTGTTACTACTTCCTGTTGTACTAAGTTAACCCCTAAATTTGTTAATATTAAACTCCATATTTTAGCTGCAAATATCATCACAATATAAGTTATAAATCCAAATTTAATCACTGAAAAAAGTTCTATTTTCTTTATAGAGAACTCATATCTATTATAATCGTATAAATTGGTTTTTTTTATATTAATTATTAATATTATTACTATGATAAAAGGATATAGGTTGGATATCATAGGCGGACTAATGATTACCAGCAATGTATATACTAAAGTAATGAAAATATTTTTTATTGAAAATATTTTATAAATACCTTTTTTATAGCTATATTCATATACAAATACAAAATAAGGTAAAAAATAAACTAATAATAAAACCAATATGTTAATTAATATTTCCAAATTATCACCCCCAAATAAAGGCATATACTTAAATGTATATGCCTTTATTATTATATTTCTATTCCTTTAAATAATTCTTCTAAAAGCTCTTCTTTGCCTTCTTTTTTCAAAGATGAGAAAAAAAGAAGAGGTTCATCTTTATCCATCTTTAAAGTTTCTCTAATTAATTTATTACTTTTAAAAAGCTCATTTTTAGTTAGTTTGTCTTTTTTAGTAGCAACAACCACTACACCATATCCATAGTGTTTTATCCATTCATACATAGATATATCATCATTTGTAGGCTTATGTCTTGAATCTACTAATAACACAACTTTTTTAAGCTGAGGTCTTTTAACTAAATATTTTTCCATCATCTGACCCCAAGAAGCTTTCTCACTTTTTGATACCTTAGCATATCCATAACCGGGCAAATCTACAAAATAAAATCCATTATTAATCATAAAAAAGTTTATTAATCTAGTTTTTCCTGGTGTACCACTTACTTTAACCAATTTTCTTCTATTAGTCAAAGTATTTATAAGTGAGGACTTACCAACATTAGATCTGCCTACAAATGCAAATTCAATTTTATTATCTGTAGGATACTGATCTGGTTTTACTGCTGATATAGTAAATTCTGATTGTTTAATTTCCATTTTTCATCTCTCCAACTAGTGCATTTTTCAATACATCATCTATTTTTTCTGCTGTTATAAAATTTAATTTGTTTTTTAGAGATTTTGGTAATTTATCAAGATCCTTTTTATTATCTTTAGGTATAATAATTGTATCTATACCCATTCTATAAGCTGCAAGACTTTTTTCTTTTAATCCGCCAATTGGAAGCACTCTTCCTGTCAAAGTAACCTCTCCAGTCATAGCAACATTATGTTTAACTTTTTTATTGCTCAAAGCAGATACCATTGCAGTTACCATAGTTACTCCAGCTGATGGTCCATCCTTAGGAACTGCACCTTCTGGTACATGTATATGAATATCTTTATTTTTATAAAAATTTTCTTCAATGTTAAAATGCTCAGTATTTGCTCTTACATAGCTATATCCTGCTTTAGCAGATTCTTTCATTACATCTCCTAGCTGTCCTGTTAATTGAAGCTTTCCATTTCCATTCATAACTGTAACTTCTACTGGCAATGTATCTCCACCATATCCAGTCCACGCAAGTCCAGTTACAACTCCAATTTTATCTTCTTTATCTAAATCATCATAACTAAAAATTTCTGGTCCTAAATATTTTTTTACGGAATTTGAATTTATAACTACTTTTTTCTTATTTTTTTCTACCATTTCAGTAATAGATTTTCTTATAATAGAAGATATTTTTCTCTCTAAACTTCTAACACCTGATTCTCTTGTGTAGTTTTCTACTATATTTTTTATAGCTGAATCATATATTTTAATTTGTCCTTCTTCTATGTTATGTTCTTTTAAAAGCTTAGGAATTAAATGATCTTTAGCAATGAAGAACTTCTCTTCTGGCGTATATCCTGTTACTTCTATTATTTCCATTCTGTCTAACAATGGTCTAGATATTGTATCTAAAGAGTTTGCTGTAGTTATAAATAACACTTTAGATAAATCGAAGTCTAACTCTAAATAGTGATCTCTAAAAGTTGAATTTTGTTCACTATCTAAAACTTCCAATAGGGCATCTGCAAGGCTTCCTCTATGGTCTGCTCCCATTTTGTCAATTTCATCTAACAAAAATAGTGGATTTTTATATCCTGCTTCTTTCATACCATTTATAATTCTTCCTGGTATTGCTCCTACATAAGTTTTTCTATGTCCTCTTATCTCAGCTTCATCTTTAACTCCACCTAAGCTCATTCTTACAAACTTACGTCCTAATGCATTAGCCACAGACTTAGCAATAGAAGTCTTTCCTACTCCTGGTGGTCCCACAAGACAAAGTATAGGTCCTTTTAAATTTCTACTTATCTTTCTTACTGCCAAATACTCTATTATTCTTTCTTTAACATCTTCAAGTCCATAATGTTCGTCATTTAATACTTTTCTAGCATTTTTTATATCTAAATTGTCTTTAGTTATCTTATTCCATGGCAACTCTACTATCCAGTCTAAATAATTCTTTATAACTACTGATTCTTGTGTATGAACTCCATTACTTTTCAGTCTATTAAGCTCATAATTTGCTCTCTCTTTAACTTCTTTAGGCAGCTTACTCTTATTTATCTTTTCTTCATACTCTCGTATTTCTCTGCTCTCTTCGTCATCTTCGCCTAGTTCTTCTTGTATTACTTTAAGCTGCTCTCTTAAATAATATTCTTTTTGAACTTTTCCAATTTTACTTTTAATCTTAGTTCCTATTTTCTTTTCTAATGTGACAACTTCAATTTCATTTTCAATAAATACAAGAAGTTTTTCTAAACGTTTTTTAACATCTATAGCTTCTAAAAGTTCCTGCTTTTTACTGTGCTTTAACATCATGTAAGAGGCTACAGTATCACAAAATCTTCCATAATCATTTTCATCTTCTAAATCTATTAAAATATCTGAACTCATGTCACCTACAAGTTCTAAATATCTATCAAAAGCTTCTTCTATAGATGTTACATAGGCCATACATTCATTATCATTTTCATATATTATATCTTCAATTATTTCAACCTCAGAATAAATTGAACCTTCTTCATCTATATAATTTAATATTTTTGCTCTTGATAATCCTTCCACTAAAACCCTCATGTAATTTCCAGGTAATTTTACAAATTGTTTTATATTACATATGGTTCCAATCTTGTATATATCTTTTTCTTCTGGTTCTTCAATTTTAGCGTCTTTTTGAGAAACTAAAAATATCTTTTGATCCTTTGACATTGCTTCTTCAAGGGCAAGAATTGATTTTTCTCTTCCCACGTCAAAATGTAAAACCATATATGGAAAGATATTTACACCTCTTAGAGGAATTAAAGGAAGCTTTTTAATATTATTCTCCATTTTTATCCCCTCATTTCTATAATTAATAAAATGATTTTTTAATTTATTTAAAAAAGTATATAGCTAGACTTATATATTATACCTATAAAAAGAAATTTTTTCAATTAGACATGTGAAAGAAAATAATAAATCAAATATTTTAAGCACATAAAATGAAATAAATACTTACTATTGCTTTTTTAAAGCCACCTTAATAATAACCATAAAATAAATATTAGACTATGTATTAAATACATAGTCTAATATTTATATATCTGCAGATTGAGCTGTAAGAATGTCTACTCCATTTTCTACTGGAATATTGACTATATGTTCTTTCACTAATGCTTCTTTGATTACTTCTTCTATCTTAGTTACTGGAATAATTTTTATTCCCTCTATATCTTTAAAACTTTCCTGCCAATTTTCTTTTGGTATTATCACCTTAGTAACTCCTGCCTTTTTAGCAGCTTGTATTTTGGCATTTACTCCACCTATAGGCTTAACATTACCATGAATAGAAATTTCCCCTGTCATAGCCACTTTATTATCTATAGCAGCTCCTGTTACAGCACTATAAATAGCTGTTGCTATACTTATTCCTGCTGAAGGTCCATCTACTGGGGAACCCCCTGGGAAATTCACATGTATATCATATTTATCAGTATCTATGTTAAAATTTCGCTCCAATACTGTTAATACATTTTCTACAGAACATCTAGCAGTACTCTTTCTTTTTATTTTTTTGTTATTTCCATTTATTTCTTCTTCTTCTATAATTCCAGTAATTTTAATTCTACCTTTTCTTAAGTTTACAGCTCTGGCACTAGCTTCTATTTCCATTACAGAACCTATGTTGGCTCCATACACTGCCAATCCATTTATAAATCCAACTTGAGGACTTTCTTTTATTTTTTTATTCGGTCTTGGGCTATACTGACCATTTTCAATAACCCATTCTATATCACTTACTGTTACAGTATCTCTATTTTCATTAATAGCAATTCCTGAAGCTAGTTGTATTAAATTAACTGCATCTCTTCCATTAGTAGAATATAATCCTACTAATTCACAGGCTTTTTCTTCAAGTAATAATCCTATTTTCTTCATAGCATTTTTCGCTATTACTTCTATTTCTTCTGGCTGTAACGCTCTAAAGAAAATTTCTACACATCTTGATCTTATAGCTGGTGCTATCTCTTCAGGACTTCTAGTTGTAGCTCCTATTAACCTAAAATCTGCTGGTAATCCATTATCAAATATATCTTTTATATAACTAGGCATATTTGGATCTTCTGAATTGTAATATGCACTATCTAAAAATACTTTTCTATCTTCTAAAACTTTTAATAACTTATTCATCTCTATAGGATGTAATTCTCCTATTTCATCTATAAATAGTATTCCGCCATGTGCCTTAGTAACAGCTCCTGGTTTTGGCTGTGGTACCCCTGCAACACCTAATGGTCCTGCTCCTTGATATATAGGATCATGGACAGAACCTATAAGTGGATCAGCTATGCCTCTTTCATCAAATCTGATAGTTGTAGCATCTATTTCCACAAATTTAGCCTCATCTTTAAATGGGGAAGTCTTTCTTCTTTTAGCGTCTTCCAAAACTAATCGTGCAGCTGCAGTTTTTCCAACCCCTGGAGGCCCATAAATAATTACATGTTGCGGGTTAGGACCGCAAATAGCTGCCTGAAGAGCCTTTATTCCTTTTTCTTGACCTATTATATCTTCAAATTTGCTAGGTCTGCTTTTTTCAGTTAAAGGCATAGACAATGATATACTTTTCATTTTTTTTAATTTATCTATTTCTTTTTGGTTCTCTTTATTAATTACAATCTTATTACTTTGCTGCCCTCTTAAAGCATTGAAAAAGTATAATCCAATTATAATTGTAAAAACCATTTGTATTCCCATGGTAAAGAATAATAAACTATCGCTCATAAATAATTTAGCTTAGATTTTATTAAATTAAGCTAATCCTCCTTTCATTAGATAAATTTTCCAAGAAATTATTAAATACATTATTATTCTTTACAAAATTATCATTTTATATTCCACAATATAATAAAAACCCTTTTAATTTAAAATTGATTTTTTTATAAAAAATTTATTGTATAAATTATATATTTTCTAATTTCAAAAGTTGTCCAAACCTTTTGTTTCTTATATTTCATATAAATAAAAAACAAAAGGTTTAGTCCTAAATTAAAATTATTTTAGAACTAAACCTTTTTATACTCCATATTATAAATTTTAAATAATGGTTTGAATAAATTTTATTTTGAACCATATCTGTATTAAGCTGGTTCTGAGCCTCTTTTAGCTTTACTCTTAGAGTCTAATTTTAATGGAGCTCTTTTTCCGCTTTCAGCTATTACAAATTGAGGTTTTTTATCTTTCACTGATTCTTCAGTAACAATAACTTTTTCTACCTCTTCTCTTGAAGGAATTTCAAACATAATATCCTTCATAGTCTCCTCTATAATAGCTCTCAATCCTCTAGCACCAGTATTTCTCTTAATAGCTTCTTTAGCAATTGCCTTCAATGCTTCTTCTTCAAATTCTAATCTGACATTATCCATTTCAAACAACTTTTTATACTGTTTAACAAGAGCATTTTTAGGTTCACTTAATATATTAACTAGAGCACTCTCATCTAGAGCCTCTAATGTAACAATTATAGGTAATCTACCTACAAACTCCGGAATTAAACCAAATTTTAATAGGTCTCCAGGCATTATATCTTTTAATATTGATCCTACATCAGTATTTTCCTTAGATATAACTTTAGCTCCAAATCCAATAGAAGATTTTTGAGTTCTTCTAGTTATTATTTTTTCTAAACCATCAAAAGCTCCTCCACATATAAATAATATATTTGAAGTATTAATTTGAATAAACTCTTGATGTGGATGTTTTCTTCCACCTTGAGGTGGTACTGATGAAACAGTTCCTTCTAATATTTTTAATAATGCTTGTTGTACACCCTCTCCAGATACATCACGAGTAATAGATGGGTTTTCTGATTTTCTTGCTATCTTATCTATTTCATCTATATATATTATTCCCTTTTCTGCTCTTTCAATATCGTAATCAGAATTTTGAATTAATTTTAATAATATATTTTCTACATCTTCTCCAACATATCCTGCTTCTGTAAGTGTAGTAGCATCTGCAATAGCAAATGGTACGTTTAACATTTTAGCTAAGGTTTGAGCAAGAAGTGTTTTACCTGAACCTGTAGGTCCTAAAAGTAATATATTACTTTTTTGAAGTTCAACATCACCTTCACTTACATTTGAACTAATCCTTTTATAATGATTATATACTGCAACAGCTAAAGATTTTTTCGCACTTTCCTGTCCAACTACATATTGGTCAAGATATTTTTTAATCTCCTCTGGTTTTGGTAGTGTTTCCATGTCAATTTGAACATCATCTTCTTTTTCATCTATAATGATTTCAGAACATAATTCTATACATTCATCACATATATAAACACCTGGACCAGCTATTAGTCTTCTAACCTGTTCCTCACTTTTGCCGCAGAAGGAACATTTGAACTTTTTCTTTTCATCATTTCTTGGCATGTCTACACCTCTCTAACTGCTATTTCTTTTTAAAATTATAAACCTCATCGATTAATCCATACTCTTTAGCTTCCTCTGCAGTCATGAAATAATCTCTTTCTACATCAGCTTGAATTCTTTCAAGTGGTTGACCTGTATTTTCACTTAATATTCTATTTAAAGTTTCTTTTGTTCTTAATATTCTTTTTGCATGAATATCTATATCAGTTGCCTGACCTTTAAATCCGCCTAATGGCTGGTGTATCATTATTTCACTATTTGGAAGAGCAAAACGCTTTCCTTTTGCACCGGCAGATAATAAAAATGCTCCCATTGAAGCAGCCATACCAGTACAAATTGTTGATACATCAGGCTTTATATAATTCATAGTATCGTATATAGCCATACCATCTGTAATTGAGCCACCTGGACTATTTATATATAAATATATGTCCTTATCTGGATCTTCTGACTCTAAAAATAATAACTGAGCCACAACTAAACTAGCAGTGGTAGCATTAACTTCTTCACTTAAAAATATTATTCTGTCTTTTAAAAGTCTAGAATAAATATCATAAGATCTTTCGCCTTTATTAGTTTGCTCTACAACCATTGGTACTAAACTCATATAACATCCTCCTTTATATATTATAAATTATAGAACCAAACTTCTACTATATTAAGTTTATCCTTATAATTTAACTTTAATCCTATATATTTAAAATTAATTGCCAGATTGCTCCGGCAATTAATTCCTTTAACCTATTTATTTTAAAATTTATATAGCTTTGCTACTTTCAACTAACATGTCTTTAACTTTTTCGTTCATAACTTGAAGTTGTAAGTATTCTCTTTGTGAATTAACTAATAATTCAGCAGTTTTATCTGCTTCTGAAGCTCCATAATACATTTCAGCCATTTCTTTAGCTTTAGCTTTAACTTCTTCTTCAGTTGCTTTGATTTCTTCTACTTCTGCTATTTTATCCATAACAATTTCTGTTTTTACTTTATTTGTAGCAACTTCTTTCATTTGTTGTCTAAAACTTTCTTCACTTGTATTAGTAAATTGATAATAAGTTTTAAGGTCTAGTCCTTGATATTGTAATCTAGTTTCTAAATCTCTTAACATTCCATCTATTTCTCTATTTACCATAACTTCTGGAATATCAATTTTAGCATTAGCTACAGCTGCATTTATAACAGCATCTTCATATTCTCTTTTTACTCTTATTTTATTTGCTTCTTCTAAATTAGATTTTATATCATTTCTGTACTCTTCTAGTGTTTCAAATTCAGAAACTTCTTTAGCAAATTCATCATCTATAGCAGGTAATTCTTTTACCTTAACACTCTTAACTGTAACTTCAAATTTAGCTGGTTTTCCGTTTAGTTCTTCTCTTCCATACTGCTCTGGGAAAGTTACGTTAATATCTTTAGAATCTCCAGCTTTTAATCCTATTAATTGATCCTCAAAATTATCAATAAATGTTCCTGAACCTATTTCTAGTTCATAATCTGTTCCTTCTCCACCTTCAAAAGCAACATCACCAATGAATCCTTTAAAGTCAATAACAGCTATATCACCTTTTTCTATAGCTCTATCTTCTTTAACTTCAATTCTTGCATTTCTAAGTTGAGTTTCTTTTAATTTATTTTCAACATCTTCATCAGTTACATTATATTCATTTTTCTTAACTTCTAAGCCTTTGTATTCTCCAAGTTCAACTTCTGGCATAACTGTTATTTCTGCAGTATATATGAACTCTTTTCCTTCTCCAATTTGAACTATATCTATTGATGGATAATCTATTGGATTTATATTGTTTTCTTCTAACGCTTTTGAATATGTATCTCTGTATATCATGTCTATTGCGTCTTCAAATAATACTCCTTCGCCATAATATCTTTTTACTATGTTAAGTGGAGCTTTTCCTTTTCTAAATCCTGGTACATTAAATTTCTTAGCATTTTTAGTAAAAGATTTTTTTAAAGCTTCATTAAATTTTTCAGCTTCAACAGTTATTTCTAGTTTTACAACGTTTTTTTCTAGTTTTTCCATTTTAACGTTCATTATTTTCTTCCTCCTAATATCATAAATGAATATTAACCTAATAGATTATACCATACTTTCTTAATAATTACATAGATTAATTGTCATTTTTTTAATAACATCAAATCTTAATAATACAAATAATACAACTAATACCATTAATATATCTTACTCTAAACTCAATAAATTGACATTATGAAAAATATAAAATTTATAGAGTTTGCTTCAAATTATACAATAAGTTCATATAAAATTACAAGTAATTTTACAAAGTTTTCTATTAATAAGTTATATTTCCTTCGCCATTTAGGAAATTTGCCCTACCATCTATATTTATAGTTAAGCCTTTAGTTTCAACTTTTCCAAATTTAATATCTTTCCCTGTTAAATTATAGTTTACATTATGCTCTAAACTTTGTAAATTTATAGTCCATACATATTGATTTTTATCAGCATTTATCCAAGGTAAGTAACTTATATATACAATATTTTTGTCATCTACAAACCTAGGGTTACTGCCCCATATATAACCTGGATTATATTGAATCACTGATTCTCTAGAAAAGGCTTCACCTTCTGTAGATAGGTATTCTTTTTTTGTTATTTCTTTTAATTCCCCATTTATATTCATTAGAAAAATTCTTTGCTCTTTTTTCTCTTCAAAAACAGCTTGTTTTCCTGAAGGACTAATATCACTTGTAATATTTTCAACATCATTAATAGATACAATTTTTTTATCATTATTTTTATTTTCTATAACAACTTTAACAGTAATATTTTCACTTAATTTAATTTCTTTTTCTTCCTGAGATGTATTAGGTTTAATACTTTCTTCCTTTTCTTTTAAATCTTCCTTTTTATTTTCTTCTTCTTTTTTCTCATCTGTTTTATTATTGTCCTCTTTTTTATTTTTCTCATTATTAGAAATTTCTATTTTTTGCTTTTTATTATCTTTATTTAATATTATACTATTTTTTACATTTAATAAACTTTGCTTTATTGGTAAGCTAAATATTATAAATATACCAATTATAATACAAGCTAGAATTAGCATTATATATCTTTGTTTTCTTCTTCGCATTTGCTTTTCATAATTCTTACTAAACATGCTAGGTTTTCTTCTTCCCACTTGTCTTCCCTCCATACTCAGAATAATAGTACTAAATAAAATAGAAATCTGCTTTTTTAAAGTACTATTTCAAATGATTATTAATTCTACTCATTCTATTATAACTCATTTTTATTTGAATTAGTATTTTTTTATTAATTGGTTAAAACTATTAATTTCACATTCTTATGATTGAGAATCTTTTCATGAAAAACTTAAAAATTAAAATTATTTATTAATTAATAGAATAGTTTTCATAGAATTTTTATTAAGATTAAGAAATTAATTCTTTTAAAATTAAATTCAACCATAATTGTTAATTAAATACCAATCACTAAATATATGGAATTATTTAATTGTAAAAATTATATGTAGTATAAATAACAATATAGCATTTGAATTATTACAGTTTACTACTATTT
>NZ_JACSQB010000140.1 GCF_014836835.1 Clostridium faecium
GTATACGCTAACATTATATTTAAAAGAGAGTGTAGCATTATAAAAATTATATTCAAAAATAACAGAACTTTAGATTTAAATATATATTTCTTCATAAAATTCTCCAAACATGTAATCCATTAATATTTTTATTACTAGTATTAATCACACTACTTCTATTAGCTTTTTTAAATTTTTGTTTATTAAGATTAGATCTCCACTTTTAATATAGTTTGACAATTTGTCAAGAACTCTTTCGGTTAATATTTTGTTGTAATTACATTTATATCTATCATAATATTCTTTCTGCTTATCATCAGTTAATGATGTATAAGCTATACATTTATCACACCAATAATTAGCTATACATTCGTTACAATATTCTATATTAGATTTTTTGATGTTCTTTAATTTTTGTTGAGTATAATAAAAATCATTATTTTCATTATGATATAAAATATTGCCCATTTTATATTCCTCTCTATTTATATAACCTTGACATGGCCATATATCTCCTACATCATCAATTAAAATTGTTTTTATTCCCGCATTGCAAAAATTATCACTACTTTTTTTAGTAAACAATATAAGTAAAGGAACGGCGCACTTATCTAAAAATGAGATTTTATTATTTATTAAACATTCATATAAAAAATTTATATCCTCATCTAATGTTTCCATATTATATTCAATATATTTATGTGGTAATTCAATCTCTTTATTATCTGTAATAACATCCCCAAACATAATATTTGATACCTTATAATTTTCATAGAAAAAATTTGCTAATTGTCTTTTGCTATACTTTTTATATGATTGATTTGTATATGTTGCTTCTATCATCTTTAATGCTTTAGGGTTTTTAATTTTAAGTTTTTTAATATTATCAGAAATAATGTCAAAAGTTCCCTCGCCATCTAAAGTTAATCTATTAGCATAATTAATATCTTTAGGTCCGTCTAAACTACCTGTAATCATAATATTATATTTATTAATTAAATTTATGACTTTCTCATCTAATAAAGTTAAATTAGTTACCATTGAAAATTTAATATCTTTACATGAAAAATACTTACAAATAATTTCTATTACATCTATATTTAAAAGAGGCTCTCCTCCAAAAAAAGATATTTCTTCAACTTCTATATAATTATCTTCAATGTATTGGCATATCTTTAATGCCAAATCAGATTTCATTAAATTAGCTTGTTTTCCATGATTGCCCTTATTAGCATAACAATAAGAACACTTTAAATTACATACATTACTTATATTTAATCTAACATTTTTAATAATATCTTTTCTATTAATATCATTTAAATCATTAAACTTAAAGAATTCTTCAAATACCTCTTTTTTTTCAGCAGTGTCAATGATTTCATCTTCATTAAAATATATATCTCTAAATATTTTTAAAGTTTCTTAATTCATTTCATAAATTTCCAGTTTATTTAAATCAAAAAGAATATTATTTTCATTATTTACATATATATTATTTTTAGAATAATACATTCTAGTTCCCACCTTATAATTTATATTTTTAATAATTTAGCTATTTAAATATATCCTAAATAATAAAATCAACTGATTTTTCCTATAAAATATAACAATTCCATGGCTTTCATGATGCGTAATGATCTAAGCTTGTACTTTTTTCACAAGATAAATTTATCTCAATTTAATTTAATTTAATTTAATTTAATTATATTCTTTAAAATCCCAAAATTCTTCCTAAATTTTCATATATCAACATCTTATTATTTTTTATTAGTTATTGAGCTATTTTTGTTACAACTCAATTTCCAGTTGTTTTCTATAGAGCATAGATAATATCCGGTTGCCCCTCAAAAAGTTCCTTCGGTATTTTGGATATATGTCAATATTTTAGACATAAAAATCGAACTTGTTATGTAATTTTTCTAACTAAATCTTCATATTTTTGAGAGATAATATAACCTAAACTTCCATGTCCTTTTTCTATCTTAACAAAGTTCTATATATTTAAATATAGCTAATCTAAGAACATCATAATCAAAACAATTAACAAGATGAATATCATCTTTTTTAAGAAAAATGGAAAGTTCAATGTAAGCATTATAATAAAGGTGTTCTTTACACTAAAAGGATAGATAATTATTTTTATACTGTATAAATTCATATATGAACTTCTACATATCCTTAAACTGTTACATATTATCTTAATATTATAAGTTCTTTGCTATTAGCAATAAACTTAAATATACGAGTTACTTACTTATGCATATGCTCATAGCTTTTTTTAATATTTCTATCTCATCCTCAAACTGTTTATTTCTCTTTAACATAGCTTAATATTCTGAAGTCGTTATAATTGCATTGTTATTTACTGATATATACCTATTCTTCTTTATCCATCATGATATTGTTGATTTCGATAGAGCATATTCATTAGTTAGCTCTGCTAAGCTTTCCCCTGCATTATAAACATTTTCTTCTATTTTCTTTATTTTAAAGTGTTCGATTTTCTGTATCTATATTATTATACTAATACCATAGGTAACTCAAGATTAATGGAGTATAAAGGTTTTTGTGTAAAACATTTTATAATATATGGCTCTATCTTTAAGAAGATTCCAAATACTCATACTATTCTCGAAATTTAAGTGTTGATATTTACATGATTTATGTTATCATTTGGGTAATCCATAGTGATTATCCTTCATTCAAATTTTGTTTAACAATTAGATTACAACACAGAATAATCCACTATGGATTATTTAGTTCAACTTTATTTTAAAATAAGTATTTTATTTAAACTAACCAGATTTTCCACAAACAATAGCAACTCCACAAGATGAATATGGTTTAATAATTTCAAATTGTATTTTTTTAGTAATGTCAGTCACCTCTTTAATTTTAATATTAATTATCTTACTATTATAAAGCTAATATTTGTAATTTATAAACTTAAATGGAGTTTAATTCATATATTTTTCATATATTCTATAAAAATTTCATAATTAAAAATAATTATTATTAACATGCATAGTATACCAATATTATAGCTATATATTTTAATTAAATCCAAATAAATATTTAAGAATATAATATAGTAAAAAGATAAAAACATGTCATGTGCTAATGTAAAAAAAAATACAACTTCCACTTTGTTGTGTAAAAGGCGCTATTACAAAATGGCTAAAAATTAGTCAAGGGCATCAGCTCCTTCTCCTTTAATATAGTAGAAATCGCATGGAAAAGAAAAGTGATTCTGATTTTCTATACGATTTCTTAATTTGAGGCGCATTTTAATAAATATAATATAGCTATTTTTTATTATTTAAACTATCTTTTTTTATATCATGTAGATATCGCCTACTAAAGTTATAATTATCCTTCAAGCCGCAAAAATATTCTTCTACTTGAACAGAACAATTCATAGAAGTTTAATAATTTCTTCTGTAATTATATTTTATAAGAAACTTGATGTTTTTAATATATAAGAGTAGTCACTATGCAATTTTGCATAATCTAATCATTCCAATATATGGTTTAGTACGCAAGCAGAATGATCTTCCGATATTAAATTTTCCAAATTTAATGGTGAGATTAATTGATAATTATAATTAAATTTAGATAATTTTTAATATAGCTTGCTTTTATATAAATTAATTAACCATTTTGCAAGTTCTTCAAAATCTATATTTTATTTTTCACAAAAAAATATAGCTGTTTCAGATCTAACTTTTTAAGCTAATTCTGAAACAGCCCTTTTATTGAAACTTAATACCAATTAATATTTTCAGTTACTTCTGCAATATCTGGGAGTTTTACATCTTTTAATGCCCATCTTTCAAATTCTCTATATCCTGTTCTATCAACTATATATCCTATATGTTCTTTTCCACCTGGTGCATCCTTATCAATATACTTTTCAATATAATCATAAGTATTTAGAATTATTTTAATTATACTTTCTTCATCTATCCATTTTATAAAATCTTGAGCCATTCTTGGATTTTTCTTACCTGTCCTCCCCATAATTACTAGCTTATAATATTTATCCGTACTCCTTGACCATGCCCCTGTAGGGCATTTTCCAACGCATTCTCCACAACCTATACATTTAGAATGATCTCTTACTACCTTAAAATTTTCAAAACTCAATGCTCCTGTAACCCTTTTCTTACAATTTTTAACGCAAGATTCACAACCAACACATCTATAACTTTCGTATTGAGGTACTGTCATACCTATAATTCCAAAGTCCTGCATTCTTGCTTTTATACAGTCATTAGCACATCCAGTTAATGCAATTTTTACATGATAGTCATTTGGAAAAATTGCTTTTTCTATTTTTAAAGCAAATTCAGAAGTATTATAATTTGCAAAAGGACAAACATTATTACCGATACAAGCAGATACATTTCTAGTTCCAGCTGCATTATATCCCTTCTTTGGATTAAGCTGATTTATTCCTAACCCTTCTATAATCGGTTGAATTAAGTTATTTATTTCATCTATTTTATTCATATCTATACCTGGAATCTCAAAACCCTGTCTAGTTGTTAAGTGCACTGTACCATTGCCATACTTCTCTGCAATTTCATTTAAAATTGCAAAATATTTGGTTGGCATATGTCCACCGGGTACTCTTATTCTTATGGCAGTTTTTCCTCTGTGTTTAGTAACCCTAAAAGCATTCTTTTTTAAATTTTTAGTATTTATATCCACAATATTTCCCCCTAATCTATAAGAGTTTTTCCTTTAATATAATTAAACACTGGTCCGTCCACACAAATATAGGTATCATCTATCTTGCAATGACCACATTTTCCTACTCCACAACACATTTTTCTTTCTTGAGAGATCCAAATATTCTCTTCTTTAATTCCTAATTTTAAAAATTCTAAAACAGTAAATTTCATCATCATTGGAGGTCCTACAACTATTACTTGAACCTGATCTATGTTATTTATCTTAAGGTCTGGTATATATTTTGTAACAAGTCCCACATTTCCACTATATCCTTCTTCTGCACTGTCTACTGTTATAGTAACATGAGAAGTTTTTTTCCATCTTTCTATATTATCTTTAAACAGTACATTATCAATAGTTTTAAAGCCTGCTAATACTGTTAGATTTTTGCATTCTTCAATATTATCTGCAAAATAATCTATAACACCTTTAACTGGAGATAATCCTGTTCCTCCTGCAGCCACTATAAGTTCTTTACCTTTATAGTTGTCTATATCGAAGCCATTACCATAAGGTCCTCTTAAGAAAAGGATATCTTCTGGCTTAAAGCTATGAATTACATCTGTAACTACTCCTACTCTTCTTATGGTAAGTTCTATATATCCTTTTCCTATTTCTGATACGGATATTGGTGCTTCACCATATCTCGGAAGTGATACTTCAAAAAATTGACCTGGCTTTACATCTCCGTAATACTCCATTCTAAAAGAGTACTCTATATCTGTATGCTTTTTTATGCTAATTATTTTAGATTTAAATGGCATATATATATTTGACATTTTATTCTTCTCCTTCTATAGCATCATTAAGCTTGTTTACACAATTCGAAAAAGATATATACTCTGGACAGATATCATCACATCTTCCGCAGCCTACACACATATGATATCCAAACTTTTTCTTAAAATCATATACCTTATGCATTACTTTAAATCTCATTCTTTCACTTTTGGATTTTCTAAACTCATGTCCTCCAGCCATAACTGTAAAATTATCTACATGACAAGATGCCCATACTCTTCTTCTCTCTCCTGTTTTCTCATTATCTTTATAAAAAATATCTTGCATTGAAAAGCATGTACAAGTAGGGCAAACAAAATTACATCTTCCACAACTAATACATCTTGAGTTATATTCCTTCCACATATCTGAATTATAAATTTCTTGATTTAAGTTTTTCGATATATTAACTTTTACAAAATTTTCTGTAACATAATCTGGTTTTACTTCACAAATTACACCTTCAACATCATTAAAATAAGTCAATAATTCTTCATCTTTTATATCTAGTTCTACAGCATCACTTTTAAAATTTATTGCTGCGTAATAGTTATCACTTTTATTTGTTCCCATACTTACACAAAAACAATTTTCAAAGCTTTTACTGCAACCCATTAATATAAATTTTACATTATCCCTAATTGCCCTATAATATGGATCTTCATCACCATTTCTTAAATATATCTCATCTATTCTTTTTACAGCTTGTAAATCACAGCTTCTTAAAAACACTAATATTTCTTTTCTATCAATTTTAGGTTCAATCCATTTATCTTCTGTAAAATAAAATAAAGTCTGAGTTATTGGCAGTAATATTTCTTTAAAAGAAAAATGAGATTTTACATCAACCACAATCTCCTCTATTGAACTTACCAATCCATATCTTACTGCATCTGTGTCAGAAAAAGTTCCCTTTCCCTTCAGGTTTACAGGTGCATATATTTCATATTTTTCATTTAAGTTTTTTAGCACATCATTAAACCTATCTTTAGAAATTATAAGTCCCATAATTGCACACTCCTATACTTTTTTTATTTTTTATAGGGAAATTCTAAATATTATAAGAATATGATTTGAATCATCTTAATAATAAGTTTATTTTGAAAATTTTATATAAAGCTTCGCTATTTATTGTTAATTAATTCACTAATATTAACAATAAAAGACTCCCTACTACTCACTTTAATTCTAAATGATATATAAAAAAAAGTATGTGATTTTTATCACATACCCTTAAAATATTTAGCTAAATTTTCTCTATTAATAACTGTTATTTTTTTATTTTTTATAGCTATAAGATTTTTGTCTTCTAACACTTTTATAGCTCTAGACATTGTTTCCCTTGAACACCCAAACATGCTTGCTAAATATGTAACAGTTATGGTCATATCAATTACTGTGCCCTTTTCCCCTTCTATTCCATAATCTTTTGAAAGCTTCCAAAGTTTTGCTGCTAATTTTTTCTCAATTTTTAATGGCACTGTATTTTTTAGTTGTCTATAAGTTCTTCTAATTTTTTTAGTCATAGATTCTATAACTACTTTAGTTAGGGAAAAGTATTTTTCCATAAGCTTTAGCAATTCATCTTTATTAATTATCATAATGTCACTGTCTTCAAAAATCTCACAATTTACTGAAGAGCTTCCATTATCAATTATTACATCATTTATTATACTTCCTTCTCCTAATATAAATATTACCCGCTTTTGTCCCTCTTCTGATATTTTATATAAAGATACTTTTCCACTTAAAACTATATAGATACTATCTATCATATCTCTTTCCATAAAAAGTTGATGTCCCTTATGAAAATTTGTTTTATAACTCACCTCACAAATTTCTATTAATATATCTTTATCCAATCTTTCAAAGTTCTCCAACTTTTCTATATCCTTTAATATAACCTTCTCCATAATGCACTCCTAATCAATGTATCTCAAATTTTCTTATTAATTCTATTATATATTATGGATATAAATAATACAGCTATTTATAAATGTAAGGTAATATAAAAGAAAATCCCTTAGAACATTCTAAGAGATTTTATAGTTTATCTATTCAATTGGTTCTCCATCAAAATTTGTATATCTTTGTGGAGTCTTTTTGTTTCCATTATCTTTAGGTAAGTTGTTTATTTTTTGTCTTCTCTTTCCTTTATTATTACTATTATTGGTTTTATCCATGGTACTCACTCCTTTCAGCCTTATTTTTTACTCAGGCTGAAAGTTTTATACTATAGAAATTAATTGTTTCTCATTATAATAATTTTGCTAGAAGTATTATTTTCCTGTATTGGTTTTCCATTTAGATTTCTATCTATATTTGAAATTATTATACAACTTATCATACCAATTAATAATACTATTAATCTATTTCTAATTTTTTTCTTTATCATAAATTCTCACCTTCCATAAATGATATTAATAATCATTTTCATTTATAGCTTGATTATAATATATTTTTCTTTCTATGTCTAGAATCATATATAAATTTCCACCTAATTGCGCATTACAAAAAAGGAGTTCATTAAACTTCTTTGTTTAATGAGCTCCTTTTATTTATATAGATCTTGTTTCATATTTTAAAAATGCTTTTTCTTCATCATTTAAATATGGTGATAATTTTTCATATGTTTCTTTATGATAATTATTTAACCATTCTCTTTCATCTTCAGTCATCATTTCAGGAATTATTCCATCTAAATCAAAAGGACAAAATGTTATAGTCTCAAATTTCAAAAATTCTCCACCATATTCAGTTATTTCATCCTCTGTTACAAACAACATATTTTCTAATCTTATACCATGTTTTCCCTCTTTATAAACACCTGGTTCATTAGTTACATTCATACCTACTTCTAATTTAGTGCTATTTGTAACTCTAGATATTCCATGTGGTCCTTCATGTACATTTAACAAATATCCAACGCCATGGCCTGTACCACATTTATAATCTAGTCCTGCATCCCAAAGTGGCTTTCTAGCAAGTATATCTAAATTACACCCTGCAGTACCAACTAAAAACTTTGCTTTAGATAATCCAATATTTCCTCTAGCAACTAGTGTAAAATCTCTTTTTTCTTCCTCTGTTAGTGGTCCTAAAACAATAGTTCTAGTTATATCTGTGGTACCATCATAATATTGTCCACCAGAATCAATCAAAAATAATCCCTCTGGTTTTAATTCATAATCTGTTTCTGGTGTTGCACTATAGTGCATCATAGCAGCGTGCTCTTTATATGCTGCTATTGTATTAAAACTTGGTTCTATAAATAATTCATTCTCTGCTCTTAAACTAGTCAATTTATTATCAGCAGATATTTCTGTTATTTTTTTACCCCTGCCAACAGATTCTTTTAACCATTTTATAAACTTTACCATTGCTACACAATCTCTTATTTCAGCTTTTCTTGTGTTTTCTATTTCTATTTTATTTTTTACAGCCTTTAATTTAGTTGTTATATTTGCCTCTTCTATTTTAGTAATACTAGATTTCATAGAATCTAAAATCATAACATTAGTTTTAGCTGGATCATATGTTACAACCTTGTTTTCTGATATACTTTTGATGAAATTTTTTATCTCTTCATATGGCTTAACTTCGATGTTATCCCTTGATAATTCTTTTACTATTTCTTTTGATACTTTGGATAAATTAACAAATAAATGAGCTTTGTTTTCCTCTATAACAGCATAAGAAATAACCACAGGATTCTTATCTATATCCCTGCCTCTTATATTAAACAACCACGCTATATCATCTAATGAACTCAATATAAAATAATCAGATCCTATTTTTTTCATTTCATTTCTAACATCATTTAACTTTTCACTTCTTGTTTTTCCAGCATATTTAATATCATGAATAAATACCTGTGATGATGGAAGTTCTGGTCTACCTTGCCAAATCTCATCTATTAAATCGTATTTTGTTTCAAATTTTAAGTTCTTAGAGGCAAGTTTTAATAACATACCTTTGTACAATGAAACAGGGAACACCTTTCCATCAAAACCTATAGTTGAACTTTTTTCTACATTTTCCTTTATCCATTCAATATAGGTCGGTACTGATGGCTGCCCCATTTTAAATAGTTCGATTCCACTTCCCTGTAATTGCTTTTCTGCTTGTATAAAATATCTTCCATCTGTCCATAATCCTGCACTATTTAATGTGACTACCACTGTACCTGCGGAGCCTGTAAATCCTGATATCCACGCTCTTGATTTATAATATTCTGCTACATATTCACTTTGATGAGCATCAAAGCTCGGAATAATATAAGTTTGAATATTTTTTTCTCTCATAAGTCCTCTTAATTTTTCTATTCTTTCTTTTATTGTCATCTTTTTACCCTCCAATCACAATAAAACTAATCTCTTTAACTAATTTTTTCACCACCCCCTTTAAGCAGCAGGAAGCCCTTTAGGGTTAGCGGTGAAAAATCCATAATTGTCCATTGTCAATGGTCAATTCTCAATTATATAAATATAAGAGCTTCAGATATTTTTATATGATAACTTAATTATAGTATACTTCTTATTTTACTTAAATATTTTATTACAAATTTATGAATTTTTTTATATTCTTTAAAATTTTATACTATTTGTAAAATCCTTTGAAATCTCTCTTTAATATTTTCAAGTTATTCCAAAATTATGATATAATAAAAATTATCAAATTAGAAAGTAGGTATTTTCATGAAAAAACTTTTATCAATATTATGCATTTTAATTTCATTGGCTTTCATTGGCTGCACAAAAGAGAAATCAGAATCACTAACGCCTGATGATATAGCTAAAGATGTTATAATCAAATACTATACCTTTGACAAAAATCGTATAGATTTATATGGGGAACTTGGTATAGATGGCGTAACAAGTGCAGAGTCAGCAGATAAATTACATAGCCCTATTAAAGATTATTTTGAAGAAAATTTATACTTAATAACAATTAGTGAAAAGATTATAATTTCTCAACTTAAAAATTGTCATAGGGATAAATATACATTGGAAGTAAAGAATGTTGATTTAAATAAAGTTAATTCTTCTGAGGAAGGTATTTACGATTACGAATACAGTGGAACCTTAATAAAAAAATCTTTTGAAAATAACAGTAGTGAAGAAGTTTCTATGTCAGGACATCTTAAACTAAACAACTATAATGATAAGTGGACAGTTACTAGTTTTTCTTCTAACCTTCCGCTAAAATAAATGAAAGATTTTTTAATCAACTTCTTTATTTATACCTTTTATCAACATATTGATCTTTTAAATGAAAAAATAATAAAAATATGACTAAACTTCTTCTGTCATTTTTTTAAATAAGAAAATAACAGAAGAAGTTTTTATTTAGTTATAAGCTATATCTTTATGTTTTTTTCAAATTATTTTTTATCTATTTTTATTACATAGTAAAATAAAATTTAAATGATATTTCTATTATAATAGTATATTAACTTTCCAAGAAATTAACTTTTCTACAATAACCCACCATTTTATTCATATACTCTAAATCTAACCTTGGCCACATGAAATCCGCTTGTTTAAGTAATATCTGAGTTTTTTCACATACACTTACAAAGGCTTTATTTTCTTCATTGTTCAATATATTAGAGTGTACTAAAAAATTATCTATATGCTCTCTTAACTCCTCTTTATTATAGTTATCATATATATATTCTAAAAAATCTTCAAAGGACTTCATCTCAATTGGAAATCCTAATTTATTTAATAAATCCCCTACTAGAGCTGGAGTTACAGAATTAGGATTAAATATGTGATATATTTCATTTTTTAAATCTGCCCTATTGTATAATAAAATAATTGCTCTACTTACATAATCAACAAAGGAAAAATCATAACTTAAATTTATTTTTGGCATTGCTCTTAGATTTATATAAGATTTTAGCTGTGAATAAAAAGCATTTTCATCTATATTTTTTTGGAATACCCCTGTTCTTGAATTAAAAACAATATTTCCTACTCTAAATATATTAGTATTAATACCATCTTCTCTTGCCTTTAAGGCAATTCTTTCTCCTTCAATTTTAGTTCTTATATAATAGTTATCAATATGACTTTCTAATTCATCATTATATTCGCTAAATAAAATATCTTCTTTATTTGCTTTTCCTGCTCCTACACTAATAGTAGAAATATGATTTAAATCTTTCTTTTTCCCTAATTTAGCAAATTCTATTAATCTTTCAACAGCCTTTACATTCACATCATAAAAATCCTCATAATGACCATAATGTTTCACATTGGCAGCAGAATTGATAATACAATCTATTGTTTTAGCTAAAAACTCATACAATTCTTTTTCCAAACCAAAATTATATTTTGTTATATCTCCATTTATTATGAAGATTCTATCTGAATAACTCTCATATATATTACTTCCAAAATATAATTCAAAATTTTCTTTTAATTTTTCTTCTGCTTCTTTTTTATTTTTTCCTCTTATAAGCAAATAAATTGTTGCATCATCATTATTCAATAATTCATGTAGAATGTGCATACCTAAATATCCTGTAGCTCCTGTTAAGAAAATATTTTTGTACTTCCTTCTTTTAACAACATGAATTTGTTCATGTACTTTATTTAACTGTCGATAATTCATAATGCTATTATTTAACTTTTTATCAAAAATTGAATTGTCTTCTGAATTTTCAAAAGTAACTGCTATTTCCTTAAAAGAATCAATTTTCATTTTAAGATTATCTCTTTTAAAAGACACCTTTTTAGCCAATTTACATATGGTTTTGCATTCAAAAATATCATTTATTTTTATTTCAAAGTCAACAATTAATTTAGATACAATACGAATTGCTTTAATAGAGTCTCCACCTAAATCAAAAAAATCATCTTTTACTCCTATTTTCTCTATTCCTAATATTTCTCGCCATACAGAAACCATCTTAGCTTCTATAAAGTTTCTTGGTGCCTCATATACTGTACTTATATCAATAAATTTATCATATTGCTCTAATACCTTCCTATCAACCTTTCCATTTGGTGTCACTGGTATTTTTTCTAATTGTATAAAATATGCTGGTATCATATAATCTGGCAATTCTTTTGAAAGGTATTCTCTCAATTCTTTAACATTAATTTCATTATCTCCAACTATATAAGCACAAATATACTTATTATTGTTTTTATCTTCTCTAGAGATTACTGCTGTTTCCTTTACCTTTTCATTTCTTAACAGTTGTGATTCTATCTCTCCTAGTTCTATTCTAAAACCTCTTATTTTTACTTGATTATCTATTCTTCCTAAAAATTCTATATTCCCATCTGGTAGCCATCTTGCTAAATCTCCTGTTTTGTACATTCTTGTATTTGGTTCAAAAGGATTTAATATAAACTTTTCTTTTGTTAATTCTGGTTTATTTAAATATCCTCTTGCAAGACCCTCTCCAGATATGCATAGTTCTCCTGATACTCCTATTGGTTGAAGTTTGTTATTTTTATCTAATATAAATATTCTTGTATTATCTATTGGTCTACCTATTGTTATCTTTTTATTTATATCAACATCCCTCATAATTGTTGTAATTACACTGTTTTCAGTTGGTCCATACTCATTAACTACTTCAATTTCTTGATTAATGTTTTTACAATTTTCAACAACATTACAGGTTAAAGTTTCTCCTGCTAATGTTACTATCCGTAAACTTTTTCCTTCTTCTGGAGTTAAATATTCCATTATTGCTAAACACATAGATGGCACTGTTATAAAATGTGTAATGCTATGTGATAGTATCTTATTCTTTATCACAAACACATCTTTTGCTTCAATATCATTTAAAATAACTACTTTTGCCCCAGATATAATTGGTGTGTAAAAACTTATTACAAATCCGTCAAAAGCACAAGAAAATAACTGAAGTACGCTATCTCTAGAATCTAATTTATATTCTTTTATTCTCCATTGAAGCATATTTACAACGCTTTGATGCTCTATCAATACCCCTTTTGGTTTACCAGTAGAGCCAGAAGTATAAATGATATATGCTAAATCCTTTGAAGTATTTACTTTCTCTAAATTTTCTTCACTTTGTAAATCAATTTTCTTATCATCTATATCTAACACTTTACCACTATAATTTATTTCCTCTAATAATTTATGACGAGTAAGCAATATATCCATTTTACTATCTTCTATCATATATTTTATTCTATCTTTAGGATATTCTGGCTCAATAGGCAAGTATGCTCCTCCAGCCTTTAATACCCCAATCATTCCTACTATCATTTCTAAAGATCTTTCTATCATTATTCCTACTATAGAATTAGTCTCAACTCCATTTTCTCTCAATACTCTTGCCAGCTTATTTGCCTTAGCATTTAATTCACTATAAGTTAGCTTATTATTCTCACATACTACAGCTATATTGTTAGGAGTTCTTTTAACCTGCTCTTCAAATAGTTCATGTATAGTTTTATTTTTAGGATATTCCACTTTTCCACTATTAAAATCATAAAGTAATTGGTTTTTCTCTTCTTTTGATATAATGTCTATTTCTGATAGTTTAATTTCTACATTATTTACCACTGCTTTTAATATATTCACATAGTGTTTTGATAATCTTTCTACCGTTTCTCTTTTAAAAAGTTTTGTACAATACTCTAAATTAAAAGTTATCTTTTCCTTTGACTCAATAGCACTTAAGGTCATATCAAACTTAGATATTTTATTTTCAAATTCATATGGTCTAAATTTCAGCCCTTCAATTTCTATATTCTCTATATCAATGTTTTGGAATGTAAACATCACATCAAATAATGGATTTTTGCTAAAATCTCTCGCTATATCTAACTGACTAATTAATTCTTCAAATTGATAATCTTGATTTTCATATGCTTCTAGTGATGTTTCTTTAACTTCTTCTAAGAATTTCCTAAAACTTTTTTCTCCTTTAGGATAATTCCTCATTGCAATAGTATTTACAAACATTCCTATTATATTATCTAAATCAGAATGTGTTCTACCAGATACTGGTGTTCCTACAACTATGTCTTCCTGACCTGTATATTTAGATAATAATACGTTGTAAGCTCCTAGTAATACCATATATAAGGTTGTCCCTGTTTCAGATGCAAGTTTATTTATATCTTCTACTAATTCCTTTTCTATTTGAAATTTTACTACATCCCCTTCAAAACTTCTTACAGCTGGCCTTATATAATCTGTTGGCATATTTAATACAGGTATTTCATCATTAAATTTACCTAACCAATATTCTTTTTGTTTTTCAATAGGTTCAGTTTTTAATATATTATTTTGCCACTGTGAAAAATCTTTATATTGAATTTTTAACTTTGGTAATTTTTTATTTTCATATAATGCAATAAATTCTTTTATGAATATCCCTGTTGATATTCCATCTGATATTATATGGTGAGTATCCATCATAAATAGATGGTTATTTTCAGATAATCTTATCAGTTCTACTCTTAAAAGCGGTGCTTTGCTAAGCTCAAATGGCTGTATAAATTTCTCTATTTTATCCTTTATTTCACCTTCTCCTAATTCACTATAAGCTATTTCAAAGGTTACATCTTTATATATCTTTTGTACTGGATTGCTTTCTATTAATTCAAAGGCTGTTCTAAAGGATTCATGCCTTCTTATAAGCTCTTCCATTGTCTTTTTAAACTGATTTATATTTAACTCACCTTTAATTGTCATCATCATAGGCATATTATAACTTATGCCTACATTTTCAATTTGATTTAGTATATACATTCTTTTTTGTGCAGATGATACTTGATAATATTCCTTTTCCTCTACAATTTCTATTGTTGAATGGACACTTTTATTTAAATTTCTTATAAACTCTCCCAAAGTCTTTATAGTAGAATTTTTAAATATTTGTCCCAAAGAAATTTCTATATTTAACTCTTTACATATCTTGTTTACAAGAGACATAGCTTTTAAGGAATGTCCTCCTAGTTCAAAGAAATTATCATTTATTCCTACCTGATTGACATTTAATATATCTTTCCATATTTCCACTAATTTCTCTTCAATTTCATTTCTTGCTTCTTCATACTCTATGCCTATATCCATGGTACCTTCTGGTTTCGGCAATTTTTTTCTATCTATTTTCCCATTTGGTGTTAATGGCATTGCTTCTAACTGTATGAAATATGATGGTATCATATATTCTGGTAACTCTTTTAAAAGGTATTCTCTTAACTCTTTAACAGTAAAATTAGTTGTTCCTACTACATAAGCACAAATATATTTATTGCCATATTCATCTTCTCTAGCCATTACTACTGACTCTTTTATCTCTTCTTTCTTTAAAAGTTGTGCTTCAATCTCACCAAGTTCTATTCTAAATCCTCTTATCTTCACTTGATGATCTATTCTTCCCAAAAATTCTATATTTCCCTCTGGTAACCATCTTGCTAAATCACCAGTTTTATACATTCTCTCACCTAGCTTATAAGGATTTTCTATAAATTTTTCTGCAGTTAATTCTGGCTTATTTAAATATCCTCTTGCTAGACCATCTCCTGATATACATAATTCTCCTGGAACTCCTATTGGTGCTAGCTGGTTGTTATTCATAATATATATTTGAGTATTTTCAATAGGTGTTCCTATAGGTATACTAGTGTATTTTAAATTTTTATCTACTGAATACCTAGATGAATAAATAGTAGTTTCTGTTGGTCCATATAGATTTTCTAACCTTATATTATTAAATTTACTATAAAAATTAGAAACTACATCTGTTTTTAACTCCTCTCCTGCAGCAAACACATATTTTAAACTGCTTATTTTATCTAAATCATCTCCTATGGTTTCAATAAACATATTTAGCATAGCCGGTACAAAATTAATATGTGTTACTTTATATTTCTCTATTAAATTAATAGTAGCATTTATATCCTTTTCTTCCTTATTACCCATTATTACAAGCTTACCACTTCCAACAAACCATCCAAATAATTCACTTACTGACACATCAAATGTAAATTTAGTTTTTAATAAGTGAGTATCTTCATGTGCTAATGGATATTTTTTCTCCATACATATTAGTGTATTAATTACACTTTTATGCTCTACCATTACTCCTTTAGGCTTTCCAGTTGAACCTGAAGTGTATATAACATATGCTAAATTTTTAGAATTATTTATTCTCTCTAAATTATTTCTTTCACCTTCATACAATTCTTCATCTAATAAATCTATAGTTTCTCCTAAAAACTCTATATTACTTGAACTTTTTTCCCTAGTTAATAATAATTTACTTCTACTATCTTTTAATATATATTCCACTCTTTCTTTTGGATAGTCTGGATCTATAGGCAAATACGCCCCTCCTGCTTTTAATATTCCTAATATTCCTACTATCATTTCTAATGATCTTTCCATCATTATTCCTACTATAGAATCAGCTTTAACTCCTTTTTTTCTCAATATCTTTGCCAGCTTATTTGCTTTCATATTTAACTCATCATAGGTCAATTCTTCGTCTTTATATATTACTGCTATATTGTTAGGAGTTCTTTTTACTTGTTCTTCAAATAATTCATGTAAGGTTTTATCTTCAGGATATTTAACTTTATTATTATTAAAATCATAAAGCAGCTTATCTTTCTCCTCTTTAGATAAAATCTCTATTTCTGATAATTTAATTTCTCCATTATTTGTTACTTCTTTTAGTATATTTATATAATGTTTTGATAATCTTTCTATAGTTTCTCTTCTAAATAGTTTCGTAGAATATTGTAAATGAAAAGTTATTTTTTCCTTTGACTCACTAGCACTTAAGGTCATATCAAATTTAGATACTTTATTTTCAAATTCATATGGTCTAAATTTCAATCCATCAACTTCTATATTTTCTGTATCAAAATTTTGTAATGTAAACATCACATCAAATAATGGATTCCTGCTAGGTTCTCTAATTATATTTAACTGACTAATTAATTCTTCAAATTGATAATCTTGATTTTCATATGCTTCTAGTGATGTTTCTTTAACTTCTTCTAAGAATTCCCTAAAACTTTTTTCCCCTTTAGGATAATTTCTCATTGCAACAGTGTTTACAAACATTCCTATTATATTATCCAAATCAGAATGTGTTCTGCCAGCCACTGGTGTTCCTACAACTATGTCCTCTTGCCCTGTATATTTAGATAACAGTACGTTGTAAGCTCCTAATAATACCATATATAAGGTTGTCCCTGTTTCAGATGCAAGTTTATTTATATCTTCTACTAATTCCTTTTCTATTTGAAATTTTACTACATCCCCTTCAAAGCTTCTTACAGCTGGTCTTACATAATCTGTTGGCATATTTAATACAGGTATTTCATCATTAAATTTACCTAGCCAATATTCTCTTTGTTTTTCAATAGATTCAGTTTTTAATATATTATTTTGCCACTGGGAAAAATCCTTATATTGTATACTAAGCTCTTGTAATTCTTTGCCTTTATATAAATTAATAAAGTCTTTTATAAATATTCTCATTGATACTCCATCTGATACTATATGGTGAGTATCCATCATAAATAGGTGCTTGTTCATTGATAATTTTATGAGCTCTACTCTTAAAAGTGGTGCTTTGCTAAGATCAAATGGCTCTACAAATTCCTCTATCTTACTTTTTATCTCATCTTCTCTTGCTTTACTATAAGTTATCTTAACGTCTATATCTTTAAATATTTTTTGTACTGGTTCACCATCCACTACCTGAAAGGCTGTCCTAAAGGATTCATGCCTTCTTACTAGCTCACTTATTGTTTTTTCAAATTGATTTATATTTAAATTTCCTTCAATTATCATTATCATTGGTATGTTATAACTTACCCCTACATTTTCAATTTGATTTAGTATATACATCCTTTTTTGTGCAGATGATAACGAATAATACTCTTTATCCTCTACAGTTTCTATTGATTCAAACTTATTTTTTTTAATATCTAAAATATTTTTATTAATATCTATGTTATTTTCTTTAATCCGTTTCTCCAAAAGTTTTAGCTTTTCAGGTGGTAATTTTGAAATCCTTTTTAATAGTTCATTCATCTTTATTAGCTCCTCCTTATGATTAAATCATTTATAGTTGATTGATTATTTTACAATTATGAATAATAAAAATTTAACTCAGTGTAAATTTATAATTTTAAGTATTTCAAATAAAATAACTAGGCAAAGATGTATAAAGTATTTTGGATTAACAGTGTGTTGGATTTTATTAGTAATATTCCATAAGTTAATTCCAACAACCATATATCACAAAATAAGCTATTATACTCATGCTGACTAGTTATTTTAAATAGTTATAATATTAAACTTAATACATTATCATCATCTAAATCTTCTATTTCATTTAGCAATTCTTCCAATTTTAAAAGATCAGTTTCATTTGTTAATATTGATGTTTTTTTATTTTCTATATTTACAATATAATCAGCAAGATCTTTAATGGTAGCATATTTAAATATTTCTTTTAATGAAATTTCTATGTTTAATTCTTTCCATATTCTGTTTACAACAGATGTAGCGTTTAAAGAATGTCCTCCTATCTCAAAAAAGTTATTATTTATTCCTATCCCCTCAACATTTAATACATCTTTCCATATTTCCACTAATTTTTCTTCAATTTCATTCCTTGGTCCCTCATACTCTATTCCTGTATCTATTTCACTTTCTGGTTCTGGTAATCTATTTTTATCTATTTTCCCATTTGGAGTTAAAGGCATTGTTTCTAACTGTATAAAATATGATGGTATCATATATTCTGGTAACTCTTTTAAAAGATAATTTCTTAAATCTTTAACATTAAATTTTGTAGTTCCTACTATATAAGCACAAATATATTTATTACCTCCACCATCTTCTTTAGCTATTACTACTGCTTCTTTTATTTTCTCATTTTTTAAAAGTTGTGATTCTATCTCACCAAGTTCTATTCTAAATCCTCTAATTTTTACTTGATGGTCTATTCTTCCTAAAAATTCTATATTACCATCTGGCAGCCATCTAGCTAAATCACCAGTTTTATAAATTCGCTCTCCCTCTACAAAAGGGTTAGCTATAAATTTTTCTTTAGTAAGCTCTTTGTTATTTATATATCCTCTAGCTAATCCGTCACCACCTACATATAGTTCTCCATAAACTCCTATTGGTTGTAATCTTTCATATTCATCAAGAACATAGCATGTAGAATTAGCTATTGGTTTCCCTATAGGGATATTTTCCTCATAGTCTTTATTTATATGAAAACATGTAGAAAATGTAGTATTTTCTGTTGGCCCATACCCATTTATAATATTTAATTTCTTATATTTATTTCTCACATTGTTTATATGCTTAGTGGATAATATATCTCCTCCTACCAAAAGGTATTCTAAATTTTCAAATATTTCTGGTTTTTCTTTTGATATTTGATTAAACAATGGTGATGTCAACCACATAATACTTATTTTATTTTTCTGAATAAATTGTTCTAATTTCTTTATACTCATAAGCACATCATTATTAATTAAATATAATGACAATCCATTAAGTAGTGCTCCCCAAATTTCAAAGGTTGAAGCATCAAAGGCTATTGCACCTGTTTGCAATATTTTATGGTTTCTTTTAAACTTTATATAGTTAGTATTTTTTACAAGCCTTACTACATTTTTTTGTTCTACTGCAACTCCTTTTGGCTTGCCAGTACTACCTGATGTATATATTATATAAGCTAAGTCCTCTGGCTTATTTATATTTGGCAAATTAGGTGAATCTTCAATGAAATTTATTGAATTTTCTATATCTATTATTTCTCCACTAAAATCTATTCCATCTCTAAAACAACTTTTACTTAGTAATACTTTTGCATTACTATCATTTATAATGTGCTTTATTCTCTGCTGAGGATACTCTGTGTCTATAGGTAAATAAGCTCCTCCAGCTTTTACTATTCCTAATATTCCAATTATCATTTCTAAAGATTTTTCCACCATTATTCCTACTACTGTATCTGCTTTAACACCCTTATCCCTCAATACCTTTGCTAAACAATTTGACTTTTTATTTAATTCACTATAAGTTAACTGTTTATCTTCATATACTATTGCTATATTGTTAGGTGCATTTTTTACCTGTTCTTCAAACAGCTCATGTATTGTTTTATCTTTTGGATATTTAGTTTTTGTGTTATTAAAGCTATAAATTAACTGTTTTTTCTCTTCCTGTGATAAAATCTCTATTTCTGATAACTTTATTTCTACATTGTTTGTTACTTCTTTTAGTATATTTATATAATGTTTTGATAATCTTTCTATAGTTTCTCTTTTAAAGAGTTTTGTACAATACTCTAAGCTAAAAATTATTTTATCTTTTAATTCAACAGCACTTAATGTAATATCAAATTTAGATATTTTATTTTCAAATTCATATGGTCTAAATTTTAGCCCTTCAATTTCTATATTTCCTATATCAATATTTTGAAGTGTAAACATCACATCAAATAATGGATTTTTGCTAAGATTCCGAGCTATATCTAACTGACTAATTAATTCTTCAAATTGATAATCTTGATTTTCGTATGCTTCTAATGCAACATTCTTAACTGTTTCCAAAAATTCTCTAAAGCTTTTTTCTCCTTTAGGATAATTTCTCATTGCAACTGTATTTACAAACATTCCTATTATATTATCCAAATCAGAATGTGTTCTGCCAGCCACCGGTGTTCCTACAACTATATCCTCTTGTCCTGTATATTTAGATAACAGCACATTGTAAGCTCCTAATAATACCATATATAAGGTTGTCCCTGTTTCAGCTATAAGTTTATTTATATTTTCTACTAATTCCTTTTCTATTTGAAATTTTACTACATCACCTTCAAAACTTCTTAAAGCAGGCCTTACATAATCTGTTGGCATATTTAACACAGGTATTTCATCTTTAAATTTAGCTAACCAATATTCTTTTTGTTTTTCAACAATTTTAGTTTTTAATATGTTATTCTGCCAATGTGAAAAATCTTTGTATTGTATCATAAGCTCTGGCAATTTCTTCTCTTCATATAGGCTAATAAATTCTTTTATAAATATTTTCATTGATATTCCATCTGATATTATATGGTGAGTATCCATCATAAATAGATGGTTATTTTTAGATAATTTTATCAGTTCTACTCTTAAAAGCGGCGCTTTGCTAAGATCAAATGGCTGTATAAATTTCTCTATTTTATCCTTTATTTCACCTTCTCCTAATTCACTATAAGCTATTTTAAAGGCTACATCTTTATATATCTTTTGTACTGGATTGCCTTCTATTAACTCAAAAGCTGTTCTAAAAGATTCATGTCTTTTTACAAGTTCACTTATTGTTTTTTCAAATTGACTAATATTTAATTTACCTTCTATTGTCATTAGCATTGGTATGTTATAGCTTACCCCTGAATTTTCAATTTGATTTAGTATATACATTCTTTTTTGTGCTGAAGATAGTGCATAATGCTCCTTTTCTTCCACATTTTCTATTGATGAATGTATACTTTTATCTAAATTACTTATATACTCTGCCAAACTTTTTATAGTAGTATTTTTAAATATTTCTCCCAAAGGAATTTCTGCATTAAACTCTTTACATATTTTATTTACAAGAGATGTAGCTTTTAATGAATGTCCTCCTAGCTCAAAGAAGTTATCATTTATTCCTACCTGATTGACATTTAATATATCTTTCCATATTTCTGCTAACTTTTCTTCAATTTCATTCCTTGGCTTTTCATACTCTATTCCTGTATTTATTTTACCTTCAGGCTTTGGTAACATAGTTCTATCTATTTTCCCATTTGATGTTAAAGGCATTTTTTCTAGTTGTACAAAATACGACGGTATCATATATTCTGGTAACTCTTTTAAAAGATAATTTCTTAAATCTTTAACATTAAATTTTGTAGTTCCTACTATATAAGCACAAATATATTTATTACCTCCACCATCTTCTTTAGCTATTACTACTGCTTCTTTTATTTTCTCATTTTTTAAAAGTTGTGATTCTATCTCACCAAGTTCTATTCTAAATCCTCTAATTTTTACTTGATGGTCTATTCTTCCTAAAAATTCTATATTACCATCTGGCAGCCATCTAGCTAAATCACCAGTTTTATAAATTCGCTCTCCCTCTACAAAAGGGTTAGCTATAAATTTTTCTTTAGTAAGCTCTTTGTTATTTATATATCCTCTAGCTAATCCGTCACCACCTACATATAGTTCTCCATAAACTCCTATTGGTTGTAATCTTTCATATTCATCAAGAACATAGCATGTAGAATTAGCTATTGGTTTCCCTATAGGGATATTTTCCTCATAGTCTTTATTTATATGAAAACATGTAGAAAATGTAGTATTTTCTGTTGGCCCATACCCATTTATAATATTTAATTTCTTATATTTATTTCTCACATTGTTTATATGCTTAGTGGATAATATATCTCCTCCTACCAAAAGGTATTCTAAATTTTCAAATATTTCTGGTTTTTCTTTTGATATTTGATTAAACAATGGTGATGTCAACCACATAATACTTATTTTATTTTTCTGAATAAATTGTTCTAATTTCTTTATACTCATAAGCACATCATTATTAATTAAATATAATGACAATCCATTAAGTAGTGCTCCCCAAATTTCAAAGGTTGAAGCATCAAAGGCTATTGCACCTGTTTGCAATATTTTATGGTTTCTTTTAAACTTTATATAGTTAGTATTTTTTACAAGCCTTACTACATTTTTTTGTTCTACTGCAACTCCTTTTGGCTTACCAGTACTACCTGATGTATATATTACATAAGCTAAATCCTCTGGCTTATTTATATTTAGCAAATTAGGTGAACCTTCAATAAAATTTATTGAATTTTCTATATTTATTATTTCTCCACTAAAATCTATTCCATCTACAAAGGAATCTTTACTTAGTAATATTTTTACATTACTATCATTTACAATGTGATTTATTCTTTGCTGAGGATACTCTGTGTCTATAGGTAAATAAGCTCCTCCAGCTTTTAATATTCCCAATATTCCAATTATCATTTCTAAAGATTTTTCCACCATTATTCCTACTACTGTATCTGCTTTAACCCCCTTATTCCTCAATATCTTTGCTAAACAATTTGACTTTTCATTTAATTCACTATAAGTTAGTTGCTTATCTTTATATACCACTGCTATATTGTTAGGTGTATTTTTTACTTGTTCTTCAAACAGTTCATGTATTGTTTTATTTTTTGGATATTTAGTTTTTGTATTATTAAAATCATATAAAACCCTTCTCTTTTCATCCTTTGTAATAATATCTATATCACAAATACGATTATAAGGATTATTACCAAGTTGATTTAGTAAATTTTCAAAGTGAGAAATAACACTATCAATAGGAAAATTCTCATCAAATGCTTTAAGTTGATAATCAAAATCTATATTTATATCTTTCTCATCACCAAAATCATTTACAAACATGGTTAGTGCATTTCTTTCACATCTATTCTCAAGGAGCTTGTACTCTATTTCACAGCCAGAAAAACTTTGAGAATAATCATGCTTTAGATAAGAAAGCGCTATATCAAATAAGTTTTTTTCATTGCCACTATTATTATAGACTTCTCTAACTATATGCCCTAAAGGGAATTGCTCATGTTTATAACTTTCAACTAATTGTTTTTTTATATTTGCAACGAAATCTATAAATTTTAAATTATTATCAATTTTCATCTCTAATGGTAATAAATTAACAAAAAGTCCTACTGTAGATTTATGTTTGTTACTTCTTCTATTTAAAACTGGCACACCAATTATAAGTTCATCTTTGTCATAAACTCTTGAAAAATAAATAAACATTGTTCCTAAAATAAAATGAAAAGGAGAACAATTATTTTTCTTACTAATTTTTACTATTTTATTATAGTCTGAAGGTTTTATAGTCAATGTTTTTCTTGAGCTTACTATATGGTTATTTATATCATCACCTATATTTAATTTTTTCGTAATAAGAGGCTCTGGTAACATTTCTAATTTTTGCTTCCAATAAATCTTATCTCTCTCATACTCTTTAGAATATAAATACTCACTATCTTCTACCATTAAATTTTTATAACAATATAAAGTATCTTCTTTTGGAATATTTCCTTTTATAAGACTGTTATATATATTCATAACTTTTTTGTTTATAAGAAAAATTCCCCATCCGTCAGCAATTACATGATGTATTTTTGTAAACCAATAATATAACTTTGTGTTAACTTTTATTAATTCAAATTGAAAAAGAATATTATTATTTATATGAAAGGGCTTTATCATTTCTGATTTTAGCCACTGCAATACATGCTCCTCTGAGTTCTCCTTTTCTGAAAAATCATGAAAAGGTACAGTATAGTTTAATTGGGATAAAAATTTTTGAGTAGGTTCTCCATTAACTTCATTAATGATTATTCTTAGTGCATCATTTTCTTTTATTAATATATCTATGGACTTTTTAAAGATATCTAAATCTATTTTCCCCTTTATTTCCATATATCCTCCAATGTTATAAAGTGCACTCTTAGGATATATTTGCTGCTTTATCCAAATGTCTTGTTGATATGGTGTAAGTGAGTATTCATGTAATTTACTTTTAAAGCTATCTTCATTTAGTAACATAAAATCCCTCTTTCTTATTTTTTCTTTACTATTAAGTTTATCAAAATTAGTATTTTCAATAATAATTAAGGTCTTTATACATATATTTTTTTATACCTAGGTATTAAAATTTATATTTTTATCATAGTAATCCAATTAATTATGCATGCTATAATCTTGTGAAAATCACAGTTTATATTTCTTATTATACGAACGT
>NZ_JACSQB010000156.1 GCF_014836835.1 Clostridium faecium
GAATTATAGGTATACAATACAAGTTTTTATATATAATATTATTAGATGTTGTAGTATTTCACAATCAAAATTTAACTTATCCATGATTTTAATTTCCATAACAAAAAAACTTCATTTTCCATTATTAATCCTAAATTTTTAAGGATTTAAGTTATTCTTAAAGAAAATTTATTTTCCAAAGTATGAAGGGGATGATTGGGCTATATTTCAGTAAAATATTTGTAATTTTATAAAATACCTTGACAATTATTAAAAAATTATATAATATTGTTTCAAGATAAAAATGTGTTAAAACTTTAATATAATCCTTTTAAGTTTGATCCAGAGAGGTCAGAAAGGGAAGATGGTAATGATATATAAATATATAGGTGTAGCTATAATTATGGCTGTAGCTATATATTTATAGTAAAGAAAAATGCTTTCCTTTCAGGAAAGCATTTTTTATTTATAAATTATTAGTCACTAAACCTTTAAATTAACCCAGTGAGGTAAAAAGGAGATGTCGTTATGTTAAAAGGAAGAAATTTAATTGAACCAATGGACTTTAGTTTAAATGAATTAGAAGAAATATTTATACTTGCAGATGATATTATAAAAAGCCCATGGAAGTATTCAAAGCTTTGCGAAGGAAAACTATTAGCTACACTTTTCTATGAGCCTAGTACTAGAACAAGATTTAGTTTTGAGGCAGCTATGTTAAGACTAGGAGGAAGTATAATAGGATTTTCTGAACCAAATTCAAGTTCAGTAGCTAAAGGAGAAAGCATTTCGGATACTATAAGAACTGTTGCTTGCTATGCAGATATAGCTGTAATGAGACATCCTAAAGAAGGTTCAGCTTTAGTTGCAGCATCTAACTCAGAAATTCCAGTTATAAATGCTGGAGATGGAGGTCATCAACATCCTACTCAAACTTTAACAGATCTTTTAACAATAAGAAGCATAAAAGGTAATTTATCAAATTTAACCATAGGATGCTGTGGGGATTTAAAATTTGGTAGAACGGTACACTCACTTATAAAAGCTTTATCTAGATATGAAAACAATAAATTTGTATTGATATCACCTCACGAGCTTAAGGTTCCCGATTATATAATAAGACTTTTAGAAGAGAAAAATGTAGAATTTGTTCAAGTAGAAAAAATGGAAGATGTTATAGGAGAACTAGACATACTATACATGACAAGAGTTCAAAGAGAAAGATTCTTTAATGAAGAAGATTATGTTAGATTAAAGGATTCATATATCTTAGATGGTCCAAAAATGAATATGGCTAAAGATGATATGATAGTACTTCACCCACTGCCAAGAGTAAATGAAATATCTTATGATGTTGATAGTGATGAAAGAGCAGTATACTTCAAACAAGCTAAATATGGAATGTTTGTAAGAATGGCTTTAATTGCTAAACTGTTAGGGCTAGCTTAAACATGGGATGTAGGAGGAGTATGAATATGTTAACAATAAATAGTATTAAAAATGGTATAGTTATAGATCATATAAAATCAGGCGGTGGAATAAAAATATTTAATTACTTAGGATTAGATAAAGTGGATTATAGAGTTGCGTTAATAATGAATGTTGAAAGTGAAAAACTAGGCAGAAAAGATATTATAAAGATAGAAAATGTTCTAGATATAGATTTCACATTGCTAGGACTTATGGATAAAGGAATAACAATAGATATAATTAAAGAGGAAAAAATAGCCAAAAAGATAAGCTTAAGCTTACCAGAAGAAGTGGAAGATGTTATTAAGTGTAAAAATCCAAGATGTATAACATCTATAGAACCATATTTAAAGCATGTTCACTACCTAGTGAATGAAAAGACAAAAGAATACAGATGCAAATACTGTGATGATATAAGAAAAGTAGGGGAACTTATTTAATAACTATAAAAGGGAGAGAGCGTTTATGGAACTTTGTATAAAGAATGCTAAGGTGGTTGATTGGTGCAAAGTATTTAAAGGAGATGTCTATATTAAAGATGGGATTATAACAGAGATAGGGAAAGATTTAAAAAAGAATTGCAATACAATAGATGCAGATGGACTAACTTTAATGCCATCCTTTATAGACCTTCATGCTCACTTTAGAGATCCAGGATTAACTTATAAGGAAGATATAGAATCAGGCTCTAAAGCAGCAGTTAGAGGTGGATTTACAATGGTGAATCTTATGGCTAATACAAATCCTGTATGCAGTTCTATGGATACTGTAAACTATGTTAAGGATAAAACTAAAGAAATAGGACTTATAGATATACATCAAGTGGTTTCAATAACTAGAAATTTTGATGGACAGGATATTAGTCATTTAGATGAAATAGATAGTTCTATAAAAGTAATTTCTGAGGATGGAAAAGACGTAGTTGACAGCATGGTGATGCTGAAGGCAATGAAAAAGGCAGCAGAGAAAGACTTTACTGTAATGTGTCATTGTGAAGATCCATATCTAACAAATTATGATATGAGAATTGCTGAAAACATAATGACTAAAAGAAATATAGAATTTTCTAAAATTACTAATTGTAAACTACACATTGCACATGTAAGCACTTTAGAAGCAATGAGTGATATCATTGAGGCTAAAAGACAAGGCTTAAAAGTGACCTGTGAAGTTTCACCACATCATTTGGCATTAACTAATAAATACAATTATAGAGTAAATCCACCTCTTAGAGAAAAAGGGGATATAGATTTCTTAATAAAGGCTATAAAAGAGGGATATGTAGATGCAATAGCTACAGATCATGCTCCCCACAGTGAAGAAGATAAAACAAAGGGCTCACCAGGAATTTCTGGATTAGAGACAGCATTTTCAACAACTTATACAAAGTTAGTAAGAGAAGAAAATTTAAGTTTAAGTAAATTAAGTGAAATAATGAGTAAAAATCCAAGTGAATTATTAGGAGTAAATAAGGGAAAAATTGAAATTGGATATGAAGGAGACTTAGTACTGCTAGATTTAGAGGCAAGTTACGAGATAAATTCGAAAGAATTTTGCTCAAAAGGAAAAAATACACCGTTAGATGGAATGAAAGTATATGGGAAAATAGTTAAAACTATAAAAGGCGGAAAAGAAGTTTATTCTAATGATGAATATAACTAGACGGTTTAAAAAATAAGTTAATAAGAAACTATTTTCAATATTAGATTATCAGAAATTAGCCATAAAAGTTTTATTGCTAAAAACTGATAATCTATCCTATAAATAAGATTGATAAGGAGATAAAAATGATAATAGATAAATTATTTAAAACTGTTAAAGAAAAAGGACACGTGTGTGTAGGACTGGATACAGATTTAAGCTATATACCAAATACTTTTCTAGAGAAATTTAGCTCGCTGGAAGATGCAATATTTGAGTTTAATAAAGCTATAATAGATGAAACTATTGACGTTGCAGCTTGTTATAAACCACAAATAGCTTATTATGAGGCATTAGGAATAAAAGGGCTTATGGCTTATAAAAGAACATTAGAATATATAAGATTTAAAGGCGGAATAAGCATTGGAGATATAAAAAGAGGAGATATATCAAAAACAGCTGAAATGTATGCTAAGGCTCATTTTGAAGGAGACTTTGAAGCTGATTTTATAACATTAAACCCATATATGGGATTAGACAGTATTGAACCTTATCTTCCATACATTAAAGAAAAAGAAAAAGGAGTATTTTTGCTAGTTAGAACTTCAAATAAAGGGGCTAAGGATATTCAATATATTGATACGCTAGATGGAAAAAAGGTATTCAACTTAGTAGGAGAAAAAATTCAGGACTTAGGGAAAGAATGCATGGGAGAGTGTGGATACAGTTCAATAGGAGGAGTTGTAGGATGCACTCATGTAGAAGAAGGAGTAGAACTTAGAAATAAACTAAACTCAATGTTCTTCTTAATACCTGGATATGGTGCACAGGGGGGCAAGGCAGAAGATGTTGCACTATATTTAAAGGATGGAAATGGCGGAGTTGTAAATTCATCAAGAGGTATAATGCTTGCTTATAAAAAACATGAGGATGGAGAAGCAAACTTTGCAAAATATGCAAGAAAAGAAGTTATAAGAATGAGAGATGAAATACTAAGGGCTATAAGGCAGGAGTAATTACAATGAGTATAGATAAGAAGTACACAGTAAATACAGTTGTAGAAAACATTCAAGTATGTGAGGGTATATATAAGTTAAAAATAGAAGGAAATTTTAAAGCAGAACCTGGACAATTCTATATGTTAAGAAGCTGGGATAATGAACCTATACTTTGGAGACCTATAAGTGTACATAACGTAGATGAAAAGGGAGAAAATATAGAGTTTTTATATGCAGTAGTAGGACAGGGAACTGAACTTTTAAGCAGACTTAAAAAAGAAGATAAAATAAGTATTGTAGGTCCCCTAGGAAATGGGTTTGATATAGAAGAAGCAAGTGGTAAAAAAGTAGCGTTAGTCACAGGGGGAATAGGGGTAGCTCCTATACATTACCTTGCAAAGAAAATAAAAAATTCTCAAATAGATGTGTTTGCAGGATTTAGACATGACGTATATGGAGTAGAAGAAGTAAAAAAATATGTAAACTTAGTGAATATATCAACAGAAGATGGAAGTTATGGTCATAAAGGATATATAACAGAAATATTTGAACCTGAAAAATATGATTTAGTGTTGTGCTGTGGACCAGAAATTATGATGTATAAGGTAATAAATATGTGCAGAGAAAAGAATACGAAGGTCTATATATCAGAAGAAAAGAAGATGGCTTGCGGCTTAGGGGCTTGTTTAGTGTGTACCTGTAAGACTAAGCATGGTAATAAAAGAACCTGTGTAGATGGTCCTGTGTTTTCAGGAGAAGATATAGAGTTTTAATTTATTGTAAGGGAGTTGACTTAGGTTGTTAGGTGTCAATATATGCGGAGTAGAGTTTAAAAATCCCATAATAGCAGCTTCAGGAACATTTGGATTTGGCGAAGAATATAATGAACTCTTTGATGTATCAAAGCTTGGAGGGATATGTACAAAGGGACTTACCATTAATGGCAAAGAAGGAAATTATGGAGTTAGAATGATAGAAACTTCATCAGGGATGATCAATAGTGTAGGGCTACAAAATCCTGGAGTACATCATTTCTTAAATGATGAAATTAAGAAAATGGGAAAAATGAATACAGTAATAATAGCCAATTTAGGAGGCTCTACAATTGAGGAATATTTAGAAGGAATAGAAAAGTTAAACCACAGCAGTGTGGATATGATTGAACTTAATATATCTTGTCCAAATGTTAAAGAAGGTGGAATGGCATTAGGTATAAAATCTCATATTGCTTACGAAGCTGTAAAACAGGTTAAAAAGGCATGTAAGAAACCACTTATAGTAAAATTATCACCTAACGCTGAAGATATAAGAGATATGGCATATAAATGCTGTGAAGCAGGAGCAGATGGGCTATCTCTTGTGAATACTTTTAAAGCAATGGCAATTGATATATATAAGAAAAAGCCTGTATTTGACAATATATATGCAGGATTATCTGGACCAGCAATAAAACCTATAGCACTTAGAATGGTTCACGAAGTTTGTCAAGTAGTAGATATTCCAGTTATTGGATTAGGTGGAATAAGAACATGGCAAGATGCTATAGAGTTTATAATGGCAGGTTCACAGGCAGTTCAAGTAGGTACTGCAAACTTTATAAAACCTGACATAACTCTAGATATAATAGATGGCATATCAAAATACTTAGAATCTGAAGGGATAAAAGATATAAGTGAAATAAGGGGAATAGTGTAAAAATAAATAAAGTATTGATAAATTTGCAATTTAACATTAAAAGGAATTCATCAAAATATAAATATATTTCGGAGGTTAGTAATGGAAAACAAAGATAAAATGATTATAGATACATTAGTGGAGACAGGAGCATTATTAGAAGGACATTTTCTTCTATCTTCAGGAAAACATAGTAATAAATATTGTCAATGTGCAAGATTATTACAGTACCCAGATAAAGCAGAAAAAGTTTTAAAATTAGTTGTAGAAAAAATAAAGGATATGGATTTTGATGTAGTTGTAGGTCCAGCTATGGGCGGGGTAATAGTTGCTTATGAGGTTGCTAGACAACTAGGAAAAACAGCAATATTTACTGAGAGAAGAGAAGGGATTATGACTTTATCAAGATTTGAAATTGCAAAAGGGACAAAAGTCATTATATCAGAAGATGTTGTAACTACAGGAAAATCTACTATGGAAGTTGTTGAGGTTTTAGAAAAATTAGGAGCAGAAGTTGTGGGAGTTTGTTCTATAGTTGACAGGAGAAGTGATGACTGTAAATTAAAATTACCTTTATATAGTGCAATAAAATTAAATATAGAAACTTTTGATGCTGATGAGTGTCCACTGTGTAAAAAACAGGTTCCATATATTAAACCAGGTAGTAGAAATATAAAATAATTGTCGTAATTAGTCTATAAAAAAAGTTTATTCATTGGTTAAGAATAAATATTCAAGCAGTGTGATAAATTTGGGGTAAATAAAGTAAAAATGCATAATATTTTAAGTTGTTATGCATTTTTTTGTAGAGCCTTTGCATAATGAGAACACTTGTAATTATTGACATAAAAGTGAAAAAAATTTACTATGGGATTATAAATATCTTAATATTCTGAATATAAACATCGGATAAATCATAGGGGGGATAATAATGAAAATTGTATTAGCTTTAGGGGGAAATGCATTACAGTCAAATCCAAAGGATAAGACTTCAAAAGCTCAGCTAGATACTTGTAAAGAAACGGCAAAGTCAATAGTAGACTTGATAGAAGAGGGACATACAATATCTATTGTGCATGGAAATGGACCTCAAGTGGGACAAATAGTAGCTACTGTAGAAGATGCTATAAAACAAAATGAAGCAAATGTATTATTTCCTTTTGATGTATGTGGATCATTCTCACAAGGATACATTGGGTATCATCTACAAAATGCTATTTCAGAAGAACTTACTAGAAGAAATATAAATAAACCTGTAGCTACAATAATTACTCAAGTTGTTGTGGACAAAGATGATAAGGGATTTGAAAATCCAACGAAACCTATTGGCTCTTTTTATAGCAAGGAAGAAGCTGAAAAATTAGAAAAAGAACAAGGATATGTTATGAAAGAGGATGCTGGCAGAGGATATAGAAGGGTGGTTGCTTCTCCTAAACCAATAGACGTAATAGAAAAGAATATAATCAAATATTTAGTTGACAGTGACAATATAGTTATATCATGTGGTGGAGGCGGAATACCTGTAGTCAAAGAAGGATTAGAGGTTAAGGGAGTTGCTGCAGTTATAGATAAAGATTTTGCAGCAGAAAAATTAGCTGAAATATTAGACGCAGATTGCCTATTGATATTAACAGCAGTGGAAAGAGTATGTATAAATTATAATAAACCAGAAGAAAAATCTCTTGAAACTATGACTTTAGAAGAAGTTGATAAATATATAGCAGAAGGCCAATTTGCACCTGGAAGTATGTTACCTAAAGTAGAGGCATGCAAAAAATTTGTAATGTATGGTGATAATAAGGTTGCAATAATTGCCTCTCTTTCAAAAGCAAAAGAAGCACTAAAGGGATTATCAGGTACTAAAGTAATTAAATAGTTTCTGATAAATTTACACAAACTAAAGAGTTAATAAATTAACGATAAAAACATATAGTTCAAAGGTTACTAAATAAAATTTATGAAGTGAAAGAGGGTATCCTATAGAGAAATGAGAGGTTTCTTATTATGAATTAAGGAAGTGATAGTTTGTGAAAAAAAGAAAGATAGAAGTTTATTCAGAAATTGGTGATTTAAAAACTGTTCTTCTGCATAGACCAGGAAAAGAAATAGAGAACCTTACACCAGACTATTTAGAACGTCTTTTATTCGATGATATCCCATACTTAAAAATAGCTAGAGAAGAGCATGATAAATTTGCAGATTTATTTAAAATAAATGGTGTAGAAGTTTTATATCTAGAAAATCTAGCAGCTGAAGTGGTGAAAAACTTAGAAGTTAAAGAAAAATTTATAAATGAAATTGTAAGTGAAAGCAATATAGAAAATAATGATATAAAAAATGAAATAAAATCTTATCTTTTATCAATGTTGCCTAAAGAGATGATAGATACTGTGATGGCAGGCATTAGAAAAGCTGATATATCAATTAAAGAAAGTTATAATGAGTATCCATTTTTATTAGATCCTATGCCAAATTTATATTTTACTAGAGATTCATTTGCGTCTTTGGGAAGCGGCATATCACTTAATTCTATGAAAAAACCTATAAGAAGAAGAGAAAGTATATTTGGCAAATATATATTTGAATACCATCCTCAATTTAAAGACTCTGATATTAAAATTTATTATGATAGACAAAATAAATTCAACTTAGAAGGTGGAGATGAATTAGTATTATCAAAAGATGTTCTAGCAGTAGGGCATAGTGAAAGAACGGATAAAGAAGCAATATTTACCTTAGCTGAAAACATCTTTAAAGCTAATGAAACTTTTAAAAATGTATTAATATTTGATATACCTAAAGTAAGAGCATTTATGCACCTAGATACAGTGTTTACAATGGTAGATTATGATAAATTTACTATACATCCAGGTATAGAATCTAGTTTAAAAGTAACAAATTTAAGCTATGACAAAGACAAAAATGAGATAGTAGCAGTGGAAGAAGAGAATAATTTAGAAGCTATATTATCAAAATATTTAGGTCGAGATGTGACTCTTATAAGGTGCGGAAATGGAGATCAAATAATTTCAGGAAGAGAACAGTGGAATGATGGCTCCAACACTTTAACAATATCACCAGGTAAAGTTATAACTTACGATAGAAATTATGTAACTAATGAACTTTTAGATAAACATAATATAGAGGTATTTCCTATAGCTTCTAGTGAACTTTCTAGAGGTAGAGGAGGCCCAAGATGTATGTCAATGCCATTAGTTAGAAGTGAATTAAAATAATAAAAAGATTGATTAGGGGGAATTTTATATGTTTAATCTTAGAAACAGACATTTTTTAACACTTATGGACTTTACGCCAAAGGAAATCAATTTTTTACTTGATTTAGCTGAGGATTTAAAGAAAGCTAAATATACTGGGGTTGAACAACAAAAATTAAAAGGTAAAAATATAGCTTTATTATTTGAAAAAGATTCAACAAGAACAAGATGCGCATTTGAAGTTGCAGCACATGATCAAGGAGCACATGTAACATATCTTGGACCAACAGGAAGCCAAATGGGCAAAAAAGAATCTATAGCAGATACTGCAAGAGTACTTGGAAGAATGTTTGATGGTATTGAATATAGAGGTTTTGGACAAGAAGTAGTTGAAGAGCTTGCAAAATACTCAGGAGTTCCAGTGTGGAATGGACTTACAAATGAAGATCATCCAACTCAAATATTAGCTGACTTTTTAACAATAAGAGAACATTTTTCAAAGCCACTTAATGAAATAAAATTTGTTTATGCTGGTGATGGAAGAAACAATATGGCAAATGCGCTTATGATAGGTGCAGCTAAAATGGGAATGGATTTTAGAATAGTAGCTCCAAAATCATTATTCCCAGAAGAAGAGTTAGTGAAAAAATGTCAAAGTATTATAAATGAAACTGGTGGAAAAATAACCTTAACTGATAATGTTGAAGAAGGAGTTAAGGACGTAGATGTTATATACACAGATGTCTGGGTATCAATGGGAGAAGCTGACGAGGTTTGGGAACAAAGAATTAAATTATTAATGCCATACCAAGTTAATAAAAAAATGTTAGAATTAACAGGAAATAAAGATGTTAAATTCATGCATTGCTTACCAGCTTTTCATGATTTAAAAACTAAAGTTGGAAAAGAGATATATGAAAAGTTTGGTATAGAATCTATGGAAGTTACTGATGAAGTATTTGAAAGCTCTGCTTCAATAGTATTTGATGAAGCTGAAAACAGAATGCACACTATAAAAGCTGTTATGGTTGCAACTTTAGGACAATAGGATAATTAATCTAACCTTAGAAGTAATTCTAGGGTTAGATTTTTTCTATAGGAAATTATAAAACTTCAAATCTATGGATAACCTTAAATAATGTAAAATTCACAATTAAGATGGAAATTAAACACTTTAATAAACTAATATTAAATATATTGGATAGTAATATTTATAGATATTTAATATAAAAGGAAAAAGCTAAAGAAAATATTAAAATTAAATTTTTATTAATGTAAGTAGATAAATTAAGGTAATATTAGATAAATAGCGAAATGACAATAACTATTATTAAATAATATATGATATTAATTTAAAATATTTTCTGAAAATAATATTATTATTCTTTACAGCAATAATAATATCTGTTAAATTATAATTACAGAAAAAAGTTAATTAATTTATATATAATAGAAAATCAAGTATATTTTTTGTTTAATTCTAAAAGAATATACATATGAAAATCTTACATTTAGGAGGGAATGTTATGAAAAAATATGTTTGTGTAGTATGTGGATATGTTTATGACCCAGCTGAAGGCGATCCAGATAATGGAGTAAACCCAGGAACAGCTTGGGAAAATGTACCTGATGAGTGGGTATGTCCATTATGTGGAGTAGGTAAGGACCAATTCGAAGAAGAATAAAATATATTTTACACATAGAAAAAGTCACTATTTTAATGGTGACTTTTTATAATATAAAAAAATAATCATAAAACTTTAATACTCTTAATATTATATATCATCAATTAGGTAATAAATTAGGCAGAAGGAGAGAAGGTTATGTTAAATGAAGTTCCAACGGTGATTTATGATTTGGAAGGAATTCCGATGAGAGTAATAAAAGTTTCCAAAGTATTTTTTAAAAATAGAAATGAGGAAGGATATATACTTCATATAGAAAGAGCAGAAAAAGTTACTGCTATAAGTGAATTTGATCTTAAATATATGGATGGTAAGTATATTTTAAATAGGAAAATTTTTAAAGAGATAATATTAGTATAATTTTGAATTAAAAAGGGCAATTCTATTATTGGAAGTTGCTCTTTTTAATTCAAAACTTCTAGAAAAGCATAAATAAATTTTTATGATTTGTGCAAACTAATATTATAAAATAACGAGGAGGATTTAAACTATGAAGAAAAATTTAAAAACACTACTGTGTTCAGTAATGGTATTATCTATTTTTACACTACCTTTAGTAGGATGTGGAACAAATACAACAACAGATGGTAATAATACAACAAATGGAACTTCTACAAATGGAACAACAGATAATAACAATACAAACACAAATGGAACTACAACAAATAATAATAAAACAGAAAATGAAAACACAAAACGAGCTCAAGATATAAGTACTAAAGTTATGGCGGTAAAAGGAGTAAGCAAAAATACTGTAGTTGTTAATGATAATACTGCTGTAGTTGGAGTTAGATTGGAAAAAGCTGATATGACAATAGATGACAGCATGAGAACAGCTATAGAAGATGCAGTTAAAGAAGTAGATCCTAATATTACAACTGTTAGAATAACTAATGATGAAACTTTATTTGGCAGAATTGAAAATATGGCTAGTGACGTTATGAATGGGAAAACAATGACTGATATTAGAAATGATTTTGATAGTTTAATAAATGATATTAAATAAATAAAATATAAAAAACTCTGTGATTTATTCACAGAGTTTTTTTAGTTTATGTAACATTTGTTACCGATTATTTTATATACCACTGATATAATTTCATTATAAGATAAATAAATTAAAGATTTTTGTATTTTAAAATATTAAAGTAGATGTTTGTATTTAGCTAAAAATATATATTTTAGAGGAGGAGAATAAATGTCAATGTTTTGTTATCAATGTGAACAAACTGCAGGAGGAAAAGGATGCTCTAAAGTAGGAGTATGCGGTAAAAACCCAAGAGTGGCTGCATTACAAGATTTGTTAATTTATCAATTAAAAGGCATAGCTCTATATGGAGAAAAATTAATTGAAAAAAATATTCAAATTGAAGATACAGTAAATGAATTTATGATGGATGGATTATTTTCTACATTAACAAATGTTAATTTTGATGAGGAGAGATTTGTTCAGTATATAAATAAATCAGAAGAGATTAAAAGAACTTTAGAAAATAAAGTTGGCACAATGGTTGGCAATAATATAGCTATTTATACTGCACCAAAAACTGTTGATGATATGGTGAGTGAAGGAATGAAACATGGAATAATGAATGATGGATCAGCTAATGAAGATATTCGTTCATTAAGAGAGTTAATATTATATGGATTAAAAGGTATAGCAGCTTATGCACATCAAGCAAATGTACTAGGAAAGTCTGATGAGAGAGTTAATAAATTTTTCTACAAGGCTTTAGCTGGCATAACTAAATCAGAAAATGGAATTGGAGAGCTATTTGATTTAGCAATGGAATTAGGACAAGTTAACTTAATAGTTATGGAATTATTAAGTAATACAAATAGAGGATTTTATGGAGTTCCTGAGCCAACAGAAGTATTAATTACAAAGAAAAAAGGTCCATTTATAATAGTTTCAGGACATGATTTAACAGATTTAAAACAATTATTAGAACAAACAGAAGGAAAAGGAATAAATATATACACTCATGGAGAAATGTTACCATGTCACGCTTATCCAGAGCTTAAAAAGTATAAGCACTTAGTAGGAAATTATGGTGGAGCATGGCAAGATCAGCAAAAAGAATTTGACAGTATTCCAGGTTGTGTTGTAATGACAACAAATTGTATACAAAAACCAAGAGAAAATTATAGTGATAGAATATTTACTACAAGTGTAGTAGGTTGGCCAAATGTTGCACATATAGAAGAAACAAATGGAGTTAAAGACTTCACTCCAGTTATCGAAAAAGCACTAGCACTAGGTGGATGGAATGAAGATGAAGCAGAAAAGGAAATATTAGTAGGATTTGGTCATGAAGCTACATTAAATCATGCAGATGCTATAATTAATGCTGTTAAATCAGGTGCTATAAGACATTTCTTCTTAGTAGGTGGATGTGATGGAGCTAAACCAGGAAGAAATTACTACACTGACTTTGCAGAAAAAGCACCAAGTGATACAGTTATATTAACACTTGCTTGTGGTAAATACAGATTTAACAAATTAGATTTAGGAACAGTTGCAGGTCTTCCAAGACTATTAGATGTAGGACAATGTAACGATGCATACTCAGCAATTAAGATTGCATTAGCTTTAGCTGAAGCCTTCGAATGTGGAGTAAATGATTTACCATTATCAATGATACTTTCATGGTATGAACAAAAAGCGGTATGTATATTATTAACGTTGTTATCAATAGGAATTAAGAACATTAAGCTTGGACCATCATTGCCAGCATTTGTATCTCCAAATGTATTAAATGTATTAATAGAAAAATTTAATATAGCGCCAATATCAACTGTAGAAGAAGATTTAAAAGCTGCTTTAGGTGAGTAATAATAAAACGTGACTACTATGTCACGTTTTATTTATTACAATAAATGAAGAGGTTTTTATATTATCAAATAAATATCCATCTTCATATTTATAAATATATTTATTTATAAATTCTTTAAGTATACATATTTCTGACTTACTCTGTATTTTAAAGTGTTCTTTAAAAAATTTTAAAGCATCATCATAGTTTTTAAAAAATTGAGGGAAGTTATATTTAAGCTCTTTATGTTCATATTTACAGTTAAGTAATTGTAAATTCTCTAAAGTGTCACTTATATTAAATTTTCGTATAGGTCTATCAAGCATTTTATAAAGTATCTCGCCATTGAAATTATGGCTAGTTGGAATTGCAATAAAACCATAATGAACAATTAAATTATAAAAGCTGAATAAGCTTTCTTCAGAAGTTGCACCACCGCCATGAATACTTAATGTAATATCATGAGGGGGAATGTTATCCTTTTCAAAAGGTGATAATATAAAATCAATATTATGTATTTCCTTTGCCTTTGCTTTCTTTCTAAAAAAATTTAGCATATTAAAAGAAGAATCTACTGCAGTTATATGTTTAACTTCCTTAGAAAGGGGAATAGAAAATGCACCAATACCTGAGCCTACATCTAATAAAGTTTTATCTTTAAGATTAGGTACATATTTTTTTATTTCATCTATAATAGTTTTTATATATTCACATTTTTTATAGCTAATAGCTTCATCATAAAATTGAATAAGTTCTTTACTCCAATAGAAAGCAGATTCTTTTTTAAGAGGAACTTCAAATTTATTTAATATAGCTAACAATTCTTCTAAAAGACAATCTCTATTTTCTTTAGTAACTTCTAATATAACAACATCATTTCTATTACGTATACTATTTAAAAATTCGCAATCTCTTTTTTTCAAAACTCCAATAACTGTATTAGAGCTATCTAATAATTTCAATACAATATCTTTAAATTTATAAGCCTTTGATTCCATAAAACCTAATTCATCCATAATAATTGCATTTCTCTCATGGAAACTTTTTTCTAATACACTAAAGATGCCTTCATTAAAAGAAGACAAAAAAATCTCAATATCATTAGAGCACCCATTTAGAGGCATCTTAGATATAGTATATTCTTCAGTGCCATCATATAAAGAAATTAAGTTATATTTAAGTGTATTATTATCTATAACTCTTTCTGTAACATATCCACCTATAGAAGTGTTGATTTTTTCTATGAGCTTTTTTAATAATGTAGATTTTCCTACACCTATTTCACCAGTTAAAAATAAATTTTTCATACTAATAAAATCCTTTCAAATTTTAAATATTGGTAGCTATGACTATGATTTTATATCAAACTTAGCTATTGTTTCATAAATATCATCTATATAGTTTTTAGAACTTTCTATGCTTTGATTCACTATTATATCAGGAATAAAAGAGCCATTATATTTACTTGAAAAATAAAATTGCTCTGTAGAGTATGATATATTTAACTTTGAATTTGGAAGAGTAACTTTTCTAATATTTCCAGTACAATTTACTAATCCCCCTGTAGGCTCTCCAATTGAAATAGCTTCTAGCTTTGCCGTAATATCATATGCTGCAAAAACACCGCCTGAAAAAGTTTTCCTACCTACAATAACAAATATTTTTCCTCTTTTATTTAGCTCATGATTTTTAGCTATCATTTCTATAAAAGGAGTTATTACTCTTGAATCTCCACCACCATTATTCCGCAGATCAATAACAAGTTTATCTATATCACTGCTATCAATTAAAGCTTTCATTTCTGATAAGAAATCATTAAAAACAGGATAATCTGCATTATTATCACCAATTGTATATTTATCGTAGCAAACATTATATTGAAAATATAGTATCTTATCTTTATCTATATATTTATACCAATACCAATCATGATCAGTTTTATCTTTAATTGCTATATATGGCTCAATAGTTTCGACTTCAAAACTACCATTTTTCTTTATAGATATATCTCGAGTAATAAACTCACCAGTATCATCTTGGAATTTCCATGTTGTTTTATCATTTTCAACAATTTCAAGATATTTTAGTATCTTTGGTTGAATTATATATACAGAATTCATATAGTTTACCCACATTTCACTTTCAGCTGGAATAAGAGTGTTTATAGTATCTACTACTTCTTTAATAGGTTTATTAGCTATCTCAACTACTTTTTTACCTATTAAATCTCTATATTCCAATGATGAACTTTCTACAACTAAACTGCTCCCATACCACCGTAAATATAATGGATATACTTCATCATAGTTATTAACTAATTCTATATTAGTATGACCATCTCCTAATGAAGCAACAATTTGTGTTAACCTTATTTTTATTTGTTCATCATCTAATATTTTTAAATCATTTTTTAGCTTACCAATTTCTTTATTAAAATTAGTACTATTCTTATTTAGGTATGGATGATTCTCTGTTAGAAGAGTATTTAGATAATCAATATCTTCTATCCATTGGTTGCTAGTCATTGAAGAGTCTGAATTATTATTAATAAAATGATTATTTATTATAAAAGACATAAATATTATAAAAATTATTCCGAATAAAATAATAGGAGATTTTATGTTTTTATTAAGCATTTTTTTCATTTAATTTAACCCTCCATTAAACATCATTATTATATAAAATTAGTTAAATGTAAATATAAGTATAATATACAATGATATGGATTATATATCAATTAAATTTAAAGTAGATTTTTAATAAAAGTTATTTGTTATTAATTACATATTACTAACAGCCAATTCTTAATTGTATGTGTATCAATATTTCCGTTTCCAGAATATACAGATATTGAAGTATGTTTTAGAAAGGAAGATTTATATGAGTGAAATTTTGGTACAAGTTTTAATTATTATTACTGTAGTGCTCGGGATTACAGGTATAGTATTAATATTTAAAAAGAATAATATAGAACCAAAGGAAAAAGTCTTTGAGAATATTTATACTATATTAGAAAGTCTTCAAACTTTAGGGTTTGCTGATGAACAAATTAAAAAAATTTTAAGGGTTATTATGGATGGAGTAAAATATGTAGAAGAAAATTTTAAAGATTCGCCTAATAATGTTAAAGAAAATCAAGCTTTTAATTTTATTAAGGGACAATTAGAAATATTAAAATTTGACAATGTTTTAAGTGATGATGACATAAGAATTTTTATAAGACTATCAGCAGCATTTTTAAACCCTGATTCACTATCTAAAAATGACGGTACTATAAAAATAGAATATAGTATTGAAGAATATGAAAATGATGAGTAATATCTAGATAAATCAAGTTAAAATTTAATGTATGTCTGAATATAACTTACATTGTGAATTGAAAAAGGGAGTTCAACGAACTCTCCTTTTTTATACTTCTAATAAAAGGCAAATACTTTGAGCAGATATGCCTTCACCACTACCTGTAAAACCTAATCCTTCTTCTGTAGTAGCTTTTACATTTATTTTATTCTCTTCTATATTTAAAGCATTAGCTATGTTTTTAACCATAGTAGGTATATGAGGTGCCATCTTAGGTTTTTGAGCAATTATAGTTGAATCAATATTGCCTATTTTAAAATTATTATCTTTTAGAAGCTTACCTACATGTTCTAACAATTTTATACTTGAAATTCCTTTGTATTTTGGATCAGTATCGGGAAAGTGTTTTCCTATATCACCTAATGAAGAGGCGCCTAGTAAGCTATCCATTATAGCATGTATTAAAACATCTGCATCAGAATGACCTAATAATCCTTTTTCATAAGGGATATCTACTCCCCCAATAATTAATTTTCTATTTTCAACTAATTTATGTACATCATATCCAAGACCAATTCGCATTTTATTCCTCCTAAACAAAATTTTAATTAAAGTATAATATATCATTAACTATATATTTTATCAATTTATAAATATATAAAAAGAAGTACGCCTTTGCGTACTATGGTAACTTTCTAAATTTATATATTTGTACTTTTGATGGGATTTTTTTGTTTTTAGGTTTAAAAATACTTTTTAGATGAAAAATAATTAGATTTATACTCAGCTTTGGCTTCAACTTATACTTTGATTTAGCCTGAAAATCCACATAAATAACATTATCTTTCATCATATCAACCCCTTATTTAAAAATTATATTGGTATCTAACAAAATTATACCATGAATTGAGAAATATTCAAATATTTAAAATATTTTTAAAATTTAAATAACACAAAATTAATGGTAATTATTATAATATAAGGAAATTAAATAGAAGATATAACAATTAGTATATGAAAGTTATCCCCAAATTATTCACAATTGTGTGGATAATGTTGATAATAGTGATAAAATAATGAAATTTAATCTATATAGTTTAAATTCAAATTTTAACTTTGTTAAAGTTTTTTGAAAAATAAAAATTTTATAAGGCTATTAACATCAATTCCACAAATTATCAACAAGCAAAATGTGGACAATGTGGATAAGCATATGCTTATACACAGATTTTTATAACCTTTTATAAGAAAAAATATAATTAGTTTATAATTTGTATATTGATTGTTAATAACTTATGGATATTATTTAATTTAAAAATCAAAATATTAAATATTGATTAAATTATTTGCAAAAATTTAATAAAGTGATATAATTATCCATGGTGATCACTAAAGTTAAAAATGTCAAAAAACAAAAGAGTGCAATGTCCTATAAAAATACTAATATATTTTTAAAATTAATATTAATTTATGGCTAAATAACTCATTGTTTTTAGGAGGAAATATTATGAAAAAAGTATTATCTATTATTTTAGCTGGAATGATGACAGTTTCACTAACAGCTTGTGGAAATAATGCAACAACAGAAAAAGCAGAAACAAATAAGGAAGTTGCAACAGAAGGAAACAAGACAGAAGAAGCTGAAACAGCAGAAGAAGTAAAATATGATAACTTTGGAGCATTGTTAAATTCAATAGCAGAAAAAGACTATGGTTATTCAGAAGTTGATACTTTAAAAATCATGAAAGAAGAAGAAGTAACTAAATATCAGGAAAAAGCAAAAGCTGTAGTTGACAAAGCAATGGAAGATAATAAAATAGATGTATCAAAAGCAAAAGTATATCCATATTACATAAATGTAAATGGAGACAAATCTGAAAAAGATTATGTAGTTGTGTACGGAGATGATAAAGTTCCTACTACAGTTTATGAAATAATATTAACTGTTTCAGATGAGTATGAACCAAGTTTAAAAGAAGTTAAAGAAGTTAAAGATTTAATAAATGATCAGTTTAAAACTTTATTTGCTGAAGAAGTAAAATAGTTTTCAACAGAAAATTAACAAGTTATCCACAGTGGGCATGTTATTATTGTAGATTAAAAAAGCATGAAGTGTGTACTTCATGCTTTTTATAATATAAAATTTCAGTGACTAACTAAAAGTGTGAATTATTTTAGCTTTTTTTAGATGCTTCTTCTGTTTTTATTGAGTCCTCTACCAGTTGATTTATAGTGTTCATTTCTTCTTGTGTCAAATGTCTCCAAGCACCCATAGGGATATTATCAAGTGTTACATTCATTATACGTACTCTTTCTAATTTAGTAACGTTATATCCTAAATATTGGCACATTCTTCTGATTTGTCTGTTTAACCCTTGAGTTAATATTATTCTAAATACATATTTACTTTCTTTTTTAACTTTGCATTTCTTTGTTATTGTATTTAATATAGGGACTCCATTACTCATTTTATGAATGAATTCATTAGTAATAGGTTTATCAACAGTAACTATGTACTCTTTCTCATGATTATTTCCTGCTCTTAAGATTTTATTTACTATATCGCCATCATTAGTTAAAAATATTAAACCTTGAGAAGGTTTATCTAATCTTCCTATGTGAAATATTCTTTCAGGATAGTTGATGTAATCAATTATATTACCTTTTATATGTCTTTCAGTAGTACAGGTAATGCCAACTGGTTTGTTAAAAGCTATATAAACTCTTTTCTTTTTAGGTTTAATGATTTTATTATTAATTTTAACTATATCATTAGAGGTTACTTTTGCACCTATTTCTGCCTTTTTATTATTTATGTATACTAAACCTTTTTCAATTAATTTATCCGCTTCTCTTCTAGAACAAAATCCACTTTCACTAATATATTTATTTAGTCGTATTTCTTCATTAATAGTCACAGTGCACCCTCCTTTCTTAAAATTATAACATAGGTTTATGATTCGTCGAATAGATATTTTCATTAGCAATTTTATGTTTACAATTATGTTCAATTAAAGTACTTTATTTATATATTGTTGGTAGCTATAAGATAATATGAGAAAATTTATTAAAAGGGGAAAATAGTATATAAAACAGATGAATTTTCATGTATAATTTAAAATAGCTTTATAATATTTATAAAATATTATAAACATTCATTTAACTTTAAAATTTTTGAATAGGGAAAGGAGAATTAGTTATGAAAAAACTTTGGCGTAATTTAGGTGTCATGGTTATGATTATGATGTTTATATTTTTATTAAATATAAATACTGCCAATGCTTCAATATTAGAAATAGAACATAAGATTAATCAACCTATTAATAAAGTTTGGACAATATATCTTAATGATAGATTAAGCAGCAATATGATAAATACACTATCTAATAATATTATAGTCATAACAGCCAATGGGGAACGACCAACTGTAACATTTAGCTATGATGCTGCTAACAAAGCCATTAAAGTAATTCCTCCATCTGGAGGGTATAAGTATAATGAGACTTATAGCATTATGGTAAAAGATTCTCTAGTTAGCGAGAATGGGGTTAAACTTATTTCAGGTGCAGTGGTAGATTTTACTACAGTTAAAGCGCCAAATAGTACGGTAGATACAAGTAAAGGGGAAATATTATACAAGAATTATAATTTTACTTTAGATCAATTTGTGGACAAGCAAATGGATAGAAATCCAATATACACTAGATGGTCACCATTTAATACAAATGCTAGCCGTATAAGTGTGAAGCAATTTGCTGATGCAGAAAGATTTTCAGTAAGTGATTATGGTATGTATCAATTTTTAAAGTTAAATTATGTAGAAGGCGTAACTGTTAGTGATTTAGATGCTCAGCTTAAAGGAAAAGGTACTTTAAATGGATTAGGAAAAGCTTTTGATAGTGCAGCAAAAAAGCACAATGTGAGCCAAGCCTATTTAATAGCACACTCCCTTTTAGAAACAGGAAATGGAACCTCTAAACTTGCTAGTGGTGTAGATTATAAAACTTCAGATGGTAAGACGGTTAAAGTTTATAACTTGTTTGGTATAGGCGCAGTTGACAGCGATCCTATAAATGGAGGTGCTAAGAAAGCCTACGAAGAAGGGTGGACAACCCCTGAAAAGGCTGCTGAAGGTGGTGCAAAATGGATAGCTGAAAATTATATACATAGGTCACAATCACCATATAGAGAGCCAGATCAAGATACATTATATAAAATGAGATGGAATATAGAAAATTTTGATAGTCCTTGGCATCAATATGCCACGGATATAGCTTGGGCATATAAGCAAGTAGGAAGAATTAAAACTATATTAGATAATATACCAAATGCTAAACTTGAATTTGAAATACCTAGATTTAATAAATAGGAGGTTTTGACTGAAGTCAAAACCTCTTATTTACTCAAATTTATTATTATTATTGTTAATATCTACAATATATTTTTTGCTATTAGCATACTTTGCAAATTGTTCTAAGTCTAAGTTACTATTTTTTTTATTTTTAGTTATGTATATTTTTACTTCTCCATTATGAAACCCATCAAGTATTCTTAATTGTTTTTGATTAACTGCTTCGTCAAATAGTATCATCAATCCATCATTTAAGGGGTTCCCTACAACATTTACAGTATTGATTAAATTAAAGCCATTAGAATCTGTAGCAGACACTTTTACAATTTTATTATTATTGTTAACATCTATTGTAATAGTACAATTCATATCAGCAACTAAGGAAGCTTTAACAGAAAAAGAATTGAAAATGTACACTATTCCTGCAATTAAAAATATAAATATCATTCCAGGGACTAAATATGAAAACATAGTAGGTTTTTTAATTATACTACCAGTATAAAGTTCACCAATAATAGGCTTTATATGATTTCGTTTTACTGTAACAAACTCTTTGTCTTTTGTAACTAAATAAACTTTATTACCATCGATATTAATAACTTTACCAGTCTTATCCACCAATAATCACTCTTTCATCTTACTATTAAAATCTATATTATGAACTAATAATATCACATAATTGAACATTGGTGGAAGAAATAGTATAATTAATCAAACAAATATGTTAAATTTTTTAATTTATGGGGTAGGGTGATATATAAATGGAGAATAAAAAGGTTTATTCCATAATCATAGGGGTAATATTAATATCTATATTAATATTTAATTATACTATTAATGTAAATATCTATAAAAAGCCGCCATCTGATATGTGGAGTAAGGAAGTAGAAATAGGTAAAGGAAAGATTAGAAACAATCCAGTGATAATTAATGACGGCGATAAAATCATAGTAGGATATGACAATGAGAATAAGCTATGTTTAGTAGAGACAGATAAAATAGGAAAGAAATTAAGAGAAAATAGCTATGAAGTAGATGAAGATTTTATTATGGATACTACTCTAGTTAAATCTAAAGATGGATATCTATTTAATTTTAGATCTACAGAAAAATCAATAGGGTACATAGGAACTTTAGTTTTAGATAAAGATTTAAATAAAATTGATGAAAGAAAAATAACAAATGTAAATGCCATGCATCAATTAGAGGATAATTTATTATTAATAAGTTATAATGATAGATTGGAATTAGTAAATACAGAAACTTCATATAAAACATCTATTGATATTGAAAAATTAAATATGATTTCAGCAGTAAAAAGTAAAGATGGTTATCTTGTAACTTTACTACAAGATGAAAGAAATTTTAAGGCAATATATATAAAGGATAATAAGTTTAGTGAAATAAGGGATGTAATAACTATTGAAAGAAGAGATGGATTAACCTATACCAATTTAGCATGTTCACAGGATGATAAATATGGATATATTTTGCTGGAACAAAGATATAAAAGTGAGTTTATGGGAACTAGGATTATTCAGTTTGACCTAAATGGAGATGAAGTAAATTTAAAGGAATTGAAGGTTAATAATAGCAAATATGTTTATGATAATATAGGTATTTATTCAGAGGAAGGTGCTAGATTTTTAGCAACTACAGAAAGAATTTTTGGCACAAAAGATATACAAGAAAATATAGTAGATTATACTATCAAGGATGGAGAGGTTAAATCTTTTAATTATGCTACAAGACTTAGAAATCTTTGTGTATATCCTTATGTAAATGATGAAATGATGGCATTTATAAGTTTCGCTGAAGATGGAAAATATAATGTTAACTTAGCATCTATGAATGATGAATTTAAAAAAGTTAATAATGTATCTAGAACTTCAGAATATACTACAGCATTTATTGTAATGCTTCAGGGAGTTTTGTATGCAGTAGCTTATATATTTGTATATGGATTAAGATGGATATTGCCTTCATTAGTATTAGTAGGATTAATAAGTTTTTTTGATTATAGTATTAGTGCTAGCAAAAGACTTAAGTTGTTTATGGTTAATGGAATTATAAGTACAATCATGAAAACCACTAATATTGTTTCTGTAGTATATACTAAGTATGATTATGCTGTTCCAGATATAATTGCTTCTAAGTTTATAGGAATAGTAATTTGTATAATAATAAGTTTATTTAGTTATGTTTTAGGCTATGAAATTTATAAAAAGGATTTAGATAATGTTACTATGATTCCTTTTTCTATAAGCTTATTAATAGATACAGTATTAACTTTATTAATTTTTGTTCCAATAATAGTATAGTTTATAAAATTAATATATTTTATATGTAATATAAAAAGCAAGTAGAAATCCTACTTGCTTTATTAATAAATTACTTTTTAAATACATAATGATATCACAACATTGGGGATAAAAGTCTTGATACTGCTTCTTTTATTTTTACTATTAAGCTTCTTTTTTTCATGTGTTCTTCAGTTAAGAAAGTTGAATACTTAATATCATTTAAAAAAGAGTTTTCTACATCTCTAGTAGTGTCTTTATCATATATTATAGCATTTACTTCAAAGTTCAAATTAAAACTTCGTATATCCCAGTTTGCAGTTCCAATGCTGCACATTCTTCCATCTACTGCTATCATCTTACTATGAATAAATCCATTATTATAGGTGTAGCATTTAACACCTGCTTCTGTTAAATCCCATACATAAGATTTGCTGGCCCAATAAACAAACATATGGTCAGGTCTAGCTGGTATTATAATCCTTACATCTATACCAGATAATGCAGCTATTTTTAATGCTGTTAATATACTATCATCAGGAACTAAATAAGGAGTTTCTATATAAATATTTTTTTCAGCTCTATTAATCATTTTTAAATAAGCATTTCTTATTGCACCCCATTGAGAATCTGGACCACTAGAGATGATTTGAGCACATTTGTTTCCTATTTGACCTTTTATAGGCAGATATTTAGGACCCATTGTGATATCTTTTTTTGTTGCAAATCTCCAATCAAGCAAAAATCGCATTTCTAAGGAATCTACAGCATCGCCAGTTATATAAAGATGCATATCTCTCCAAAAGCCAAACTTTTTAGAACGTCCTAAATATTCATCCCCTATATTAAGGCCACCGATAAACCCATGTATTCCATCTATTGAACAAATTTTTCTGTGATTTCTATAATTTACTCTTAAATTTATATAAGGTATAAAAGGCGGAAAGAAACAACTAATTTCACCACCAGCATCTACAAGAGGTTGAAAAAAGTTTTTAGGTAGTCTTAAACATCCCATACCATCATATAAAAGTTTAACTTCAACACCTTCTTTTGCTTTTTCAATTAATACATTTAATATTTCATTTCCTATATTATCATTCTTAAATATATAATATTCCATATGTATAAAGTTTGTAGCACTTTTAAGACATTCTATAAGTTTAGGAAATTTTTCATCGCCGTTATTTAAAAGCTGAATATCATTGTTGCTTGTAAATATGGCATTGTCTGTGCTTAAATTTAACCTAATAAAATCATGATATTCTGATAACAATTCATTATTTTTTACAATATAGTCGTTTTTTAATATATTCTTTTGGTCTTTAGTAATTGAAAGTAAATTATCTTCCTCTTCTTTTTTATAATAGAAAAATTTTTGTTTTCTTAAGTCTTGACCTAAGAATAAGTAGAGTACGAAACCTAAAATAGGAATGAAGTACATAATCATAATCCATGTCCACGTGCTTGCAGGATTTCTTCTCTCAAAAAGGATTACTATAACAGCAAAAACTATATTGATTAAAAATATAAAATTAAAAATATCTTTAAAAATATTATAAAACTCCATCATACTCTCCTTAAAAAATTTAGTTTATAGTTATATATTATATAATCTTATTTTAATTTGTTAACCATATCATTATTTTTAACTATTAATAATCAAATATAAGTAAATATTAATTTTAAAATATAAATAAAATTATATATTTATATAATTTTAATAAATCAATAATATGATAACACAAATTATAATCATAAGCTTTAAAAT
>NZ_JACSQB010000174.1 GCF_014836835.1 Clostridium faecium
ATTCATCACCCAATAATACTGTAAAGAATTTAGGCAATGTTGTACATAAAAATATTAGCAACTTAGTACATTTTTATCTTAGCATTAATATAGCTAAAATTTAAGTTTTGTGCACTATCTAGTTTTCAGGCACGCTCTAATATTTATAATAGAATTTTGAATGAATTTTTTAAAAGAGACCATATCAAAATTTGGGGTTAGTATGATATTGTAGATCCAGAAATCCAAACACATTAAAATATAAATAAGATAAGGATGTGTTTGAAATGGCAAGAGGCCAAAAACAATATACATATAAATTCAAAAATACAATAATAGAGCTTTAAAATGCTGAGAATAGTTTAGTAGAATTAAGCAGTGAGTATTTTAGTATAAAAATTAACAATAACTATATGAATAAAGAAAAATAAGTCTATAGCTGTGAATGAAAATATAGCAATAACAGCTGTAGGCTATCAACTTGTACTAAAGAAAAGAGCAAGGCTTAAAGAGAAAAATGAAATATTAAAAAAATCCATAGCGTATTCGTAAGGAAGTAACTACTGCATTTGAATTCAACGCTAGCAACTAGAAACATCATATTAAGCTTATGGATATGGTTTTAAAAGTGCTTAGGAGCTCTTATTATAAATACATAAGAAGTCTGGTATAATAGAAGAATACATGGAAGTATCGGGTACATATCCCCACAGAAATATGAAGACTTAGATAGAAAAATTGCACAAAAAGTTTAACTTTTGTGTCTAGTATATTGATGTAGATCTAATTGAAATAATTTTCTGAGCAGAAAATATAATTAACTTTAAAAATGTTGACGGAGTTATTAGAGAAACTTTCTTTCATTGAAAAGAAAATTAATTTTAATAATATTTGTAAACTTAGTAGAGTTTCAAAAAAATTTCTTTATAAAAATGAAGAAATTAAGAAAAAATCTAAAAAGCTTAGAAATAAGCGAATAGATAAAATAACAAGCCAAAGAAATAAATATGATAAGTCAGCTAAAGTTAAAGATATTATCATAATAGCTAAGAATAAAAAGGTTGAGAAACTTTAAATACAAAATAGGAGGTTTAAGGAACAGTTACAACTTATTGGAGAAAAATTATATGAAAAAATATAATTTAAAATTGAAATAAGAAATAAATATTAATAGTTTAATATATACTATATAGATTATATACGTCATATGTATAAAATAAGGTAAAATAAATTAGTGTTCAAGCAAGTACGCTAGATATTTTTGGGAGGAATAATATGAGAATTGGATTTGAAGGCATAACGGAATTTATATTTATGGAAGATCAAATTGAAAAGGCAGATATAATTCTAATTCCTGGTTCAAGTCGCAAAGAGTTAATAAATAGAGCAGTTGAGTTGTATAATGCAGGTTATGCGAAATATATTTTACCATCAGGTGGCCATAATAAGAAGTTATCCCTCCATGAAACAGAATATGAATTCTTAAGGCGGGAAGCGATTAAGCAAGGTATACCAGAAAATGTGATATTAAAGGAAGATAGAGCATCCAACACATATGAAAACGCCCAGTTTTCATATGAAGTTTGCAAAAATGAGAGGATTAATATTAATAAAGCTATTTTGGTTTGCAAAAATTATCATGCAAGAAGAGCATATATAACCTATAAAATTAATTTCTCAAAAAATATTGAAATCATTGTACAACCAGTTATAGATAGTGAACAGATAACAAGAGAAAACTGGATGTTTAATTATGAAAAAAGAAAGCGAGTATTGAGTGAAGTTGAAAAAATAGGAAAATATTTCAAGGATGATATTTATACTTTGATATAACTTACTAGTTAAGGAATGATTTTGATATATTAGTAGATGTGTGACTGTCCCAGGTATTTATATAAAATTTTTTATAGGGATTATAAAAAATACAGAAAAGTGTGTTCCTATAGTGAACTCGACACAGCCTGGAACTTAATTCTCAATATCTTGAACATATAGTCCAGTTCCTTTACAATATTTTGAAAGTTCTATTTCAGATAGTGTATATTTATGATAAATTGCAATAACAAATTGAACTATTTCTTATTATGATTTAATTTTCTAGATATTTTCTAAAGAGCGTATATTATATCCAATTGTTCCTCAAAGAGTTCCTCTGTGGTTCTATAACATAGTATCTTTCGAGAGAATATATTCGCCCAGTCTTCTATAAAAGTAATGTATCAGAAGTATAGCCATCTATACGCTTGCCTTCTGGGAGTAATCGACGTATCAGTCCATTATGTCTTTAATTGGTTCTTCTTTCAAATGATGAATATGGATGGGCATAATACACCATAGTCTATGTATCAGTTTCAAGAGATAATAGTTCTGCAAATTCAGAACCATTATCACCGGTTATAGTGCTAAATATTCATGCGTTCCTCGGAATTCAAATATTTATTTTTTTATAATTCTGAGTTATTACTTTTATAGTCCATAGTGATTATCCTTCGTTTGATTTTGTTTGGTGATTAAATCATAACATGGAATAATTTACTATGGATTTTTTTTAGTTCAATTTCATTTTACAATGGGTTATGAAAAAATTTGTAATGGTTAGTGGAGTTGATCCAAACACAAATTTAGATTTTATTGATAAGGAGATAATCAGAATCACAGGTAAATCCAATCCTAAAATACTTTTTATACCAACAGCTAGTGGAGATGATATAAATTACTGTAATAGATATAAACATATATATGAAGGTAAATTTAAGTGTAGTTTGGATGTGCTTTATTTATTTACACAATCTCCTAAAGAGCAGGAAATAAGAGATAAGATTTTTACATCTGATATTGTTTATATTGGAGGTGGGTCTACTGTAAGGTTAATGGAATGTTTTAATAAATTTAATATGAAAGATATTTTAACGGAAGCAATTGAAAAAGTAATTGTTTTAGCTGGTATAAGTGCTGGTTCTATATGTTTAGGTAAGTATTATTTTTATGAAGAAGAGGCTAAAAATTTTGCAGTAAATGGATTTGAAGATTTTGTAAGAGTTGATTGTCTAGGTTTTTTTAATTTTCTTATATTTCCTCATAATAATCTTGAAGACTATAGTCAGATGATTAATGCTATGATAAAGAAATATAAGATATTAGGAATAGCATTAGATAATAACTGCGCTATTGAAATTGTAGATGATACCTATAGGATAATTACAAGTAAAGAAGGGGCAAAAGCATAAGCTTTTTATCTAAAAGAAGGTGAGCTAGTTAAGAAACTTATTGAAAAAAAGTATGATTTTAATAATATAAAACAATTAATGAATTTTAACTAAAACATTAGCAGAGTTTGTAATATTACTTATAAAAATATATCTGAAGATTTAAAGATAAATATTACATAAGCTAAAATAAAGATATTAATGTTAAAAAGTTGAAATAGAAATGTTTTGTTGATAAAAGGCTTATAGGGATTGATTTTAAAGAGATAGATAAAGTAGGTTTGTGGTACAATCGAATAATTTTTACATTTAAAAAATAAATAATTTATGTTGTGTTAAATTGCTGAAATTTTTTGGAAAAATATTAGAAAGCTTATGTAATTTATTTGATAAGTGAAAAATAAGGCAGTAATGTAAAATTATATTTGCTTATGTATAAAGAAGAATTGCTTCAATTCTTATGGAATGAAATTACTGAAAAAGATATTTCCTTTATTGAAAAATATTGCTGAAGAATTATTAAGATGGAGGGCTTAACAAAATGTTAATATCAAAAAAAGTAGGAGAAGAACCTATACAGAATAAGTATGAACGTATAATAGAACGGTATAATTCAAGTATGAAAAATGATATCATTTCATTCCATTATCAAAATCCAAAAGTTATTGATGAGTTAATTGAATGGCTTGAAGAAAGTCCTGAAAGTGCATTAATTTTAAGAGAAAATAATGCAATAAAGGCAATTGCTATATATGAACAAGGGGATTGTATAGAAAGAGATATGTGGATATTTGTCGGAGAACAATATAGAAATCATGGTATAGGTTCAAAACTATTGTCTGCAGTTCTTGAAGAAATGAAACTTGCAGGAACACAAACAGTTTTATGTGATTTCGTGAGGAATGATATAATACACAATCTTTTATCTCGAAATGGGTTTAAACATTATTATGATTCTGTTTATATGGCTAGTGAAACAATTTTAAGTAAAGAAGAATTTACTGGTGTTCGTCATTATGAGGATAAGGACTATATTGAAACCTTTGAACTTGCTTCAAGAGCGTTTCATAATATGAGGTTATCAGTTGTCCTAAATTCAAAGCGTGATGAACCAACTGATAAATCACGAAAGCAGTATTTAGATAATAGCAGTGATTTATTCATATTAGAAAGTGACGGTAAAATTGTTGCTAGCTTGTTTTTAAATGAGAATTCCATTGAGAGTGTTGCTGTTAAGGTAGATTGTCAAAGGCGTGGTTATGGCCAGAAAATGATTAAATTTGCATTAAGTGAATTATATAGGCGAGGATATTCCACTAAGTAACTATAATCAGTATATATGTAATAAAATTTATAAAATAATAATGATTCGATATTTTAAGTAAAAGACGTAAATATATGAACAATAAATTTAATCTAGTGAGAGCGAGAATGAGATTGTGAGGGTTACTCAAGAATTGTTGAAACATAAGACTATTATTTCAATTTCACATAGGTTTTTAACAGTTGCTGGATCAGAGAACATGATAGTATTGCAAGATGATCATATTGTTACACAAGGATGTATGGAAGCAAAGTGATTTATTAGCGTCTATATTCAGCAATCAAGAAGAAATTAGGCAGTTAAACTAGATAGTGCTATTTTGAGGCTTATTTTAAATACTGTAATCAATGCTATAATGTAGCATAGAGGGAGCTATAATTTAATACAAATTTGTAAACAAGTACAAAAGCAAAGACTTAAAAAGTTAATTATAGGGAGAAATTATGGAGTTTAATAAATCTAAGATATTAGAAATAGTAAGAAAACAATTGGCAATAGATATGAATTGCGACTCAGAGGATTTTGGTAAAGATGGCATAGTATTTTGTAAAGCAAAATCAAATAAAGGAAGAAGAATGTTTGATAGACAATCTCCATTTCTTGAAATTGTAACTATGGGTAAAAGCATAGTTGTCTCAGCAGATGATGATATTTTAACAAAGGTAAAACCATTATTAGAAAATAGAATAAGAGAAGATATATTTGCAGCACCATTTATATTCGGACATTCTCTTTATTATATTCCTGATTGTAATAGAATAAAAAAGTTACCTTTGCCAGATGGCTTTGATCTTTACACAAAAGAGGGAGAAGAAATACATCAATTATATAAAATTTTGGGCTTTGAAAATGCAATTCAATATGACATAAATCATCCTCGTCCAGATGTAATTGCAATATATGCAATGTATGGGAATGAGATTGCAGCAATGGCAGGAGCATCAGCTGATAGCAATTTAATGTGGCAAATAGGTATTGATGTATTACCTAAGTTCAGAAATAATGGACTTGCTACAATTTTAGTAAGTAATCTTACAATAATGATTATGGAACGAGGAATTGTACCTTATTATGGAACTGCTTCATCAAATATAGCATCGCAATCTGTTGCATATAGAAGTGGATTTATTCCAGCGTGGATGTGTTCATATAAAAATACTTTTGATGGAACAGCACCTTATGAGAAGGACATAAAAATCATTTTTTAATATTGTTATAGCTATTATTTTTTAGTGCTAAATATGTTCTTAACGTTATTATAAAAGATAAAAAATATTAGAGAACTAAAGAATAAAAATAAGTTAGTGTAAGAGCCAAAAGGCTATTATCAACATATAGGATGAGAGGGTGTTATTATGAGTAAAAATGTACCTAATTATATAATGGAATTATAGATGTATATATGCCTGATATCAAATTTTTTGATAATGATAAAGGATTAAAATATACCAAATGTGGGGGATATTTCGATAACGTTAAAAGAGCAATAAAAGAGATGTATAGACAAGTTGGAGATTTAGAGATTAATAGGGAAGGTAACGCTGTTAAAGGAATACTTTTAAGACACTTAATTATGCCAAATAATATAGAAGATTCAAAAGAAATATTGAAGTTTATAGCCAATGAATTATCTAATAACACTGTTGTTGATATAATGGGATTATACAAACCGATGTATAAAGCTAATGAATATCATGAAATTTCAAAGGAATTGAGCCCGTCAGAATTCGAAGATGTAGTTCAATATGCTAAGGATATGGGATTGACTAAGCTTATTCTTTCTAAGTAACCTTAGTTCTGCAAAATAAAATACATACTATATAAATTATGAAAGATAGATTGAGAATTAAAAAAGAGTATGGAGTAGCTAATAAATATTAAAAATAATGATTATGCCTAATGTATTTTATATCTTCACTAAGGAGCATATTCCAGATAAGCCAGATAAGCTTCTTAGGAATCTGCAGAATGTAAGGTTTGAATAGGTATTTTATTATGGTTGTATATTGAATTTTTATTAAGTTCAATAATTTAAAATTAGTTCGAGAGGTATGAGTGGTAAATAATTATCAATAAGATTAATTATTTACCACTTATTTTTTTATGAACAAATATTACGATTTTTACTTGTAAAATGTAACAAATATGTAATTATTAAATATCTTAATATTAGAGTAATCTAGGAGGTTGTAAGATGAGTTATGAGCCCTATACCTGCATAGACTGTGGAAGTGAATTTTGTCCTTGTCACTTAGCGGAATCAGGTAACTGCATTCTATGTTCACACCTAGATGGCAAAGATTTTTGTGATTGCTGCAATTGGAATGGTGTCTGTATATATCAAGAATTTGTTACTAATAACTTTAAAAGCAAACCAGGAAGAAAATATCAAAGCTGCAAAGTTATAGATAAACATAAAATTGAAGAAAAAATACTAATCTTAAAAATAAAAGCCAGTGATAAACTAGTTAGTGAACTTGTTAATCCGGGAAGTTTTGTTTTTGTCAGAACAACGGACTGTAATGAAAACTTTGATACTCCTATTTGTGTAATGGATAGTGATACCTCAGAAAATATATTAACTTTAGCCATTGAAATTAAAGGTGTTAAAACTAAAGCATTAGATAAATTAAAAATTGATGATGACATATTAATTAAGGGACCATTTTGGAATGGCATATTAGGACTGAAAGAAATACTTGAAGCGAAAAATAAAGTTTGCCTGCTGGTAGTTAGGGGAATTGGTCAAGCACCTTTGTTGCCGGTTTTAGAAAGGTTAAAGTATAACGATAATAGGCTAATTGTATTAATTGATAAAAGTCCTTTTGAAGATATTTTTATTAAAGAAAAGCTTTTTAAATATGCTGATGAGGTTATAGAGTGTACCACCATAATTCCTGGTGGATTATTAAGTGGATCTTGTAAAAATAAGTTAGAATATATACTAGAAAATAATGATATATCTTTAGTACATTGTGATGGTGCAGATATATTGAATTATCAAGTTATGAAAATAATTGAAGGTCATGATAAAAATATTAAATTCTCTTGTTGTAATAACGAAAAAATGTGCTGTGGTGAAGGTGTTTGTGGAGCATGTACAATTATGAATAATGATGAAAAGTTAAGAAGACTTTGCAAAATGCAGACTGAGCCAAAGTATGTTTTAGAAGGGAGGAGAATATTTTGAAAATTGTAGTAATAGGTGGTGGATGGTCTGGCTGCGCTGCAGCTATATCAGCTAAAAAAGCTGGTGCAGATGTTACATTAATAGAAAAAACAGACTTATTGCTGGGACTAGGAAATGTAGGCGGAATAATGAGAAACAATGGTAGATATACTGCTGCTGAAGAACTTATAGCACTTGGTGCAGGTGATTTAATTCATATTACTGATAGTAACTCAAGACATAAGAATATAGACTTCCCTGGTCATAAGCATGCATGGCTTTATGATGTTAATAAAATAGAACCAGAGGTTAAAAAGCATTTGTTAGACTTAGGAATTGAAATTAAATTGGTAACTAGAGCAGTAGATGTAGAAAGAGAAGGAAATAAATTAAAAGGAATATATATTTCTGATGGAAGTTTTATTGAAGGTGACGCTTTTGTGGAAACCACAGGATCAACTGGTCCTATGGGAAACTGTTTAAGGTATGGTAATGGATGCTCAATGTGCATATTAAGATGTCCTGCTTTTGGACCAAGAATAAGCATTAGTTATAGAGCTGGAATAGAGGATATAAAAGGAGAAAGAGGCGAGGACGTTTATGGAGCATTTAGTGGTTCTTGCAAATTAGCTAAGGAAACTCTTTCTAAAGAAATAGTGGAAGAATTAGATAAAAAGGGTGTAGTGGTATTAACTGTTCCTAAAGAGGATGTAAATTTAGATAAATTAAGCCAAAAGGTATGTCAGCAGTATGCACTTAAAGAATTTGCAGAAAATATTATTTTGTTAGATACTGGTCATGCTAAGCTTATGACCTCTTATTATCCTCTAGAAAAACTTAGAAAAATTAAAGGTTTAGAATCAGCAAAATTTTTAGATCCTTATGCTGGAGGAAAAGGAAATTCTATTAGATACCTTTCTGTGGCGCCTAGAACTGATGATTTAAAGGTTATGGGTTTGGATAATCTATTTTGTGGAGGAGAAAAAAGCGGATTATTTGTAGGTCATACAGAAGCTATATCTACAGGATCTATTGCAGGACATAATGCAGTTAGAAACTGTTTAGGAATACCACTATTAATTTTGCCAAGAAATTTAGCCATTGGAGATATTGTAGCTTATGCTAATGAAAAGGTACAAAGTAAAGAAGGCAGAAGAAATAGATATACTTTTGCAGGAGCTGAATATTTTAAACGAATGCAAGAAAGAGGATTGTATTCAGTGGATAATAATGAAATCCACAATAGAGTGAAAAAACTTAATTTAGATGGAATATTTAATGAAAAGTTAATATAAATTAGGATAAAATATGAAAACAAAAATGATTATATCAAAATATTTTTTTGGTATAATCATTTTTGTTTTTTAAAGTAAAAGGATGGAAATTACGAGAACATAAATCTATATATTAATCATGAGAAAAAATAACAATTTATTATATGATTGTAATTAGGAAAGAGTGTGAAAAAAAGCTATATAACACACATTTTGAATAAATTAAATGGAAATTTTAATTTGTTTAAATAAGACATTAAGTATAAGTAAAACCTTACGAGTAATATAGTATGTGATATGCAAATTAATTGCAGCTTAGAAATATGATTAAAACAAGTAAGGGGATATGTATGAAAATTTTTAAAGTGAATTTAGATTGTTTTAAATTTAGAAAAGGAATTCAAACTAGATTAATCATTAGTGTGTTATTGATTTTAATTTCAATGGCTGTATTAATAAGTTTAGGGCTAGATTTATCAATAAAAAATATAATAAAAAATGAAAATATAAGTAAGTTTGAAAGTCAAAAAAGTATATTGGAGCTAAATTTATCTAATTTTCAAGAGAACCTTGACAATGAGATAATTTTATTATCGAAAGATGATAAGGTGAAAAATCTTAATAACAGCATAACTTCTTATGTAAACAAAACAGGAGAAAAAATATTAATGACACTTTCAAAAAATGGAGGATTAGAACAGGAATTATATGAAATTTTTAAAGCTTATGGAGAAACTTATAATGGAACTCAATATGTATATTTAGCAACTAAGTATGGTGGATATGTACAATGGCCATAGACATCTATAAATTCAAATTATGATCCAAGAGTTAGGGATTGGTATAAATCTGCAGTAGAAAATCCAGGTAAAGTTAATGTTAGTGATCCATATATTGATTTTGAAAATAAATTTGTTGTAAGCAATACTACTGCAGTTAAAAATTCAAAAGGAGAAGTAGTAGGTGTTGTTGGGGTAGATGTCTATGATAATAAAATAGCTCAAATTTTATCTAATATGAAAAATAATGAAGGTGACAGATATATATTATTAGATAAAAAGGGAGTGATATTGGCAGATTCTGATAATAAAGATGCTTCAAAATCTATATCAGATTTAGGAATAGAAAAATTAGAAACTGTATTAGAAAGTGATAATACAACTTTAAATACTAAAATAGATAATGATATGTATGTTATTCAAGGGGACAAAATAGAAGGATCTGATAGAATTTTAGTAAGCTTTATTAAGGAAGATTCACTATATGGAATAATAAATACTATTAATAAAACTATAGTGATTTTATCTATAGTAACAATATTAATTGCTTTTCTAGCTGTTGTTGTCATTGCTTATAGAATAACACATCCAATAATTAAAACATCAGAAACTCTAAATAAAATTGCTTTAGGAGATTTGACTTTGGAGATAGAGGAAGATAATTCAAAGCGCAATGATGAAATTTCATTATTAATTAAATCAACTAAAAATTTAAGAGATGATATGTGTAACATTATTGGAGGAATAAAAAATTTAACTAGTGATTTAGAAAATAGAGCATCAAGTTTAACAAAATTATCATCAAATTCTTCTAGAGCAACAGAAGAAGTAGCTAATGCTATGGAAAGTTTAGCAACAAGAACTGTAGGTCAAGCAGATAAAGCATCTACTATTAGAGATAATTTAGAATGTGTAAATTTAGGCATAAATAATATATCAAATAAAATTAATGTGGTAAATGATATATCTATGGAAACTAGGACAAATAGCTTAAATGCTTTAAATGAAATGAAAGGTTTAAAGGAAAAGAAAAATGAAAGCATTGAAAAATTAATAGAGTTTGAAAATGTTATAGAACAAATAGTTACCAATGCAAGTAATGCTCAAAAATTTACAGATACTATACAGACCATATCTTCACAAACAAATTTATTAGCACTTAATGCATCAATAGAAGCTGCAAGAGCTGGTGAAGCTGGAAAAGGTTTTGCAATAGTAGCAGAAGAAATAAGAAAGCTTTCAAGTGAAACAGAACTTGCAACAAATGATATAAATAATTTCATAAAAGATATTAAGGAAAATTCACAAAATTCAGTATTGATGATGGAAAAAGTAAAATCTGTAGTAGAAGACTTGAATAATGCAGTTGAAAATTCAGAAAACATATTTAAGGATAATATTGACTCGATAAAAGTATTATCAGATAATATCACTTCTGCATTAGATGAATCTGTGAAGTTATATGAAATTAAAGATGAAATAATAACTTCCGTAAATGAAATTGTAGTAGGGGTAGAAGAAACTTCTTCTATTGCTGAAGAAGTGACAGCTTCTGCTGAAGAACAATTTACTATGACTAAAGAGGTATCTAGTTTATCAACTGATTTAAATAATATATCTGAAAATATAAAAGATGCAGTTAATAAGTTTAAAATTTAATATAGATAGAAAAGAATTTATATTAATATAATCATATGTAAATGTGGATGATATAGGTATCTTTACAGAGGCTATTTCATAGAAGGTTATAAAAGTTAAATTTAAAGATAGCCTTAGACAATACTCAACATAAAGCAATGCAAAATACAAAATTAAGGTTGGGATTTTCCACCCCTGGGGTTTATACCAAAATTATGGATTTAAAATAATATTAGAGTAATCATAAAATTTTAATTTAAAACCAATTTTATTTAAACCCATGGGTGGTACTACATCCGCAACATTGGATGATAATTTAGTAATATTAGTTATCTCTATAATATTAGTATTATATCACTGTTTTTTTTTGAATCCATACTATATAATAATATGTTGCAAGCAGTGTTTGCCTCTACAGATTCAATTTATAATTTCTCAGTGAAAGTTTAAAAATGTCCAATTTTATTTTAAACTTTCATTATATATTCTTAATATATCTTCTTTAGAAACTTTGTCAGGATGGTTTTTAAGTTTAGCAGCATTGCTGGCCATTGAGCTGCTGTAATTTGATATTTCTTCTTCAGTAATATTTATCATTGGTTTTCCTAAAACCTCAATTAAAAACTCACCTAATTCATTTAAATTATTAAAGTTAAGTAAAGATATTATTTTATTAACTTTTCTTTTATCATTGCAAAAGTCCAAATAAGACTTTAATAATATTCCATTTGCTTTACCATGTGGAACATTTTTAAAGTATGTTAATGCATAACCCATGCCATGAGGAAGAGAAGTACCTGTTTGTGAAATTACCATTCCAGCAATAGTTGAAGCAACTAATAATTTTTCTCTAATTTCAAAGTTAATCTCATTGCTTCTTAAAGATTGAATACATTGACCAAAGAGTTCCATAGCTTTTTCTGCTAATAAATCACTAAAGAAATTAGCATTAGTAGACAGATAACCTTCAATTAAATGTGAAAGTGCATCTATACATGTATTCATAGTAACTTCTTTAGGAGTGTTCATAAGGTAAGTTGCATCTAAGAAAGCCAGTGTTGGAAATATTCTTTGACATATACCTTTTTTTGTCTTAAGTTCATGGTCTGTAACAATAGCATAAGGTGTTGTTTCTGTACCTGTACCAGCAGTAGTAGGTACAGCTATAATTGGAATAGAATCTAATAGTGGTGAATTTGATAAATCTTTTAAACTTGAGTTAATATTTTTAATAAGCACTCCAGCAGCCTTTGATGCATCTATTGGAGAACCTCCACCTATACCGATTATAAAATCTGCTTTTTCTTCTTTCCCAAGTATTGCAATTTTTTCTACTGTTTCTAGAGATGGATTTTCTTCAACTTCATTAAATATAACATAAGGTAAATTTAAACCTTTTAGAGTCTTTTCAACATCATTTAAAGATCCATTTTTCTTTGATGAATTTCTACCAGTGACAATTAATGCTTTGGTGCCAATATTTATTAATAAATTTTTATTATCATTTATAGCATTTTTTCCTATAATAATTTTTGTGGGCATATAAAATGCAGAATTATTCATAATAAAATCCTCCTAAAAAATACTTTACATAAAATATATCATTATTAAAAATTTTCTACAACATCCATAAAATTATAAAAGGTAAATTTAGATTAAGTTTAGTTATGTTAATTTTATAATAGAAAATCTATTACATAAATTTTTGTAAGATGATAATGCTAATTTTAGGAGGTGAGAAATATGGCTAAGAAGAATAAAAAGGAAAATAATAAGCTAAATTCTCAAATGACTTCTATGGCTGAAAAAAGTGAAGACAGTAGAACTTCTAAAACAGGTTTTATGGAGATGATGCCTAATACAAAAGAAATAATGAAAAAATAATATTTAAAGGGCTAAAACTAGCCCTTTAAATATTATGAATTATTTTAGCTTGAAATTTTGGGATTAATTGATTTTTCTAGCTTTAAATATTATAATTCAAATAATGATTATTTAGTAAATTGACTTAAAAGATAATAGGAAGTGATAGTTTGCAAGAAAGATTACAAAAATATATGGCATCCTGTGGAGTGGCATCTAGAAGAAAGTGTGAGGAAATAATATTAGATGGAAAAGTAAAAGTTAATGATAAAGTTGTTACAGAATTAGGTGTTAAGATTGACCCTGAAATAGACAAAGTGATTTTTAATGGCAAAATAATTAAACCAGAAAAAAGAAAAGTATATATAGCACTTCATAAACCAGAGGGATATGTATCTACTGTAAGTGATGAAAGAGGCAGAAAAACAATAATTGATCTAATAGATGTTAAAGAGAGAATATATCCTATTGGAAGGCTTGATTATGATACTTCAGGGTTAATATTATTAACTAACGATGGAGATGTTTACAATAATGTAATACATCCTAGAGAAATCATTAATAAGGTATATATAGCAACTGTAAAAGGTGTGCCTACAAGAGAGGAAATAGATAAACTATGCAAGGGTGTGGATATTGGAGGATATATAACTGCACCAGCACAATGTACAATAGTTAAAAAGAATAATGAAGATAAAAATAACATAACATCTGATTTAAAAATAATAATTCATGAAGGTAAAAATAGACAAGTAAGAAAAATGTGTGATGCAATAAATCACAAAGTTATAAAACTTAAGAGATTATCGGTAGGTAAGATTAAGCTAGGAAATTTACCAAAAGGTAAATACAGATTTTTAAATGAAGATGAAATAAAATATTTAAAAGGTGGGGAATAAATTTTTGTTTAAATATGTAAATGACGTAAGCAGTTTATCTCAATATATTATAAAAAATTATTCTATTAATTATAATACAGCCATTGATGGTACATTAGGAAATGGCCATGATACTGATTTTTTAAGTAGTATTTTTAACAAAGTATATAGCTTTGATATACAAAATGCAGCTATAGAAAATTATGCTGAAAAGAAAAGGGAAAATGTAATCCTAATTAAGGATTGTCATAGTAAACTAAAGGAATATGTAAAAGAAAATGTAGATGTAGTAATGTACAATTTAGGTTTTTTACCTGGTGGAGATAAGAGTATAACTACTGAAGCTAGCACAACTTTAACTAGTATAGAATCTTCTCTAGAAATATTAAATTCAGGTGGAATAATAACCATAGCTATTTATATTGGACACGAAGAAGGAGAAAAGGAAGGTAAGGAAATATTAGAGTATGTTTCTAGATTACCTAAAGATAGATATGGAGTTATGCTTCATAAGGTTATAAACAGGAGTGAAAAAGCACCTCAATTAATTGTTATAGAGAAAAAATAATATAGGTGAAAATAATATTTCATTAAAAAAATAATTCATAGATATTTAATTGACAAAAAGGTAAAACTATTTAATATAAAGTAGAATTTATCGGGGAAAACAAGATTAATAGCTATTGATATCCTTTACTGAAGTTAGATTCATTTTTAAAAAGAAAATGAATCTAATATTTCAAAATACAAAAAAATGAAATTTTTATTGATAAATGGTTCACAAGGTGTTAAAATAAAACAGTAAAAAAGTTAAAAGTGAAGTAAATAAAAAAGGTATAGTTAATAATTTCTTCATTTTATGAAGGGGTGGTTTATTAATGGATAACAACAATCAAGATCTTATGAGAATGATACAAACAAAATTTCCAAGACTAAGTAAAGGTCAAAAGCTTATTGCAGAGTATATACTAAAGCATTATGATAAAGCAGCATTTATGACTGCCGCTAAGCTTGGAACTAGTGTAGGTGTAAGTGAATCTACTGTAGTTAGATTTGCTAATCAGTTAGGCTATGGTGGTTACCCAGAACTTCAAAAGGCACTACAAGAGCTTATTAAGAATAAACTTACAACAGTTCAAAGAATAGAACTTTCAAATGATTTTATAAGCCACAATAATGCATTAAAAGGGGTTTTAAAATCTGATATTGAGAATATAAGAGTTACATTAGAAAAAATCGATCACTTAGCTTTTGATGAAGCTGTTAATAATATTTTTAAAGCTAAGAACATATATATTATAGGATTAAGAAGTTCTACTGCCCTTGCAGACTTTTTAGGTTTTTATCTAAATTTAATATTAGACAATGTTAAAATTGTATCTTATGGTATGAGTGATATATTTGAACAAATGTTAAACTTATCAGAAGAAGATTGTGTTATTGGAATAGGATTTCCTAGATATGCTATGAGAACTATAGAGGCAATAACTTTTGCAAAATCTAGAAAGGCAGCAGTAATTGCTATAACTGACAGTTTACTATCACCATTAGCAACTAGAGCGGATTATACTTTGGTAGCAGAAAGTAATATGGCTTCTTTTGTTGATTCTTTAGTAGCGCCATTAAGTGTTATAAATGCGCTTATAATAGCAGTTGGTTTAAGAGAAAAAGAAAAGATATCTAAAACTTTTAATGATCTTGAGAGTATTTGGAGAGAATATCAAGTTTATTCTTATAAAAAAGAAGAAAAATAAAAAAATTATTGATTTCTGAAGGAACTTGTCTTATGATGATAATTAAAGGACATGTAATCGTTTTAGAAATCAATAATTTTTTATTCATAATTGTTAAAAAAAATTAATAATTAAGAAGGGAAAATTGCATTTGTAACGAACTTATATAGTAAAATGAAGGATTTAATATTAATTTTTTTTAATATTAAAATATATTAACTTAATTTATAATTATTTCATTATTAGGGGGTAATAGCATGGATACTAAAGCTTATATTGAGCAAGTATTAGAAAATGTTAAAAAGAGAAATAGTAATGAGCCAGAATTTATTCAAGCAGTTGAAGAGGTTTTAAACTCTTTAGGACCAGTTCTAGAAAATCACCCAGAGTATATAAAAAATAACCTTTTAGAAAGATTCTGTGAACCAGAAAGACAAATCATGTTTAAAGTACCTTGGACAGACGATAATGGAAATGTACATGTTAATAGAGGATTTAGAGTACAATTTAACGGAGTTATAGGACCATATAAAGGTGGTTTAAGATTCCATCCTTCAGTTTATTTAGGAATAATAAAATTCTTAGGATTTGAGCAAATATTAAAGAATTCACTAACTGGACTTCCAATAGGAGGAGGAAAAGGTGGTTCTGATTTTGATCCAAGAGGAAAATCAGATTCAGAAATCAGAAGATTCTGTGAAAGCTATATGACTGAACTTTACAGACATATAGGACCAGATGTTGACGTTCCAGCAGGAGACATTGGTGTTGGTGCAAGAGAAGTTGGATATATGTATGGACATTACAGAAGAATAAGAGGCGCTTTTGAAAACGGAGTATTTACTGGAAAAGGATTATCTTTTGGTGGAAGCTTATTTAGACCAGAAGCTACAGGTTTTGGTGTAGCATATTTCTGTCAAGAAATTCTTAAACATGAAGGAACAGATTTCAAAGGTAAAACAGTTGCTCTATCAGGCTTTGGTCAAGTTGCATGGGGGGCATGCAAAAAAATTGCTCAATTAGGTGGAAAAGTTGTTACAATTTCAGGACCAGATGGATATGTTTATGATCCAGATGGAATTATAACTGAAGAAAAAATTAATTATCTATTAGAGATGAGAAACTCTGGTAGAGATAAGGCTCAAGATTATGCAGATAAATTTGGTGTAGAATTCTTCCCAGGACAAAAACCATGGGGTGTTAAAGTAGATATTATAATGCCATGTGCTACTCAAAATGATATACATTTAGAACATGCTAAACAAATAGTTGCTAATGGAATAAAATATGTTTGTGAAGGTGCTAATATGCCATGTACAAACGATGCAGTACAATATTTCTTAGATAATGGACTAATTGTAGGACCAGCTAAAGCTGCTAACGCAGGTGGAGTTGCAACTTCAGCTCTTGAAATGTCACAAAACAGTATGAGATTATCATGGACTGGAGAAGAAGTAGATGCTAAACTTCATCAAATTATGATTAACATTCATAATAATGCAATGAAGGCAGCAGAAGATTATGGATTTGGCTATAATCTAGTTGCAGGTGCTAATATTGCTGGATTTATAAAAGTTGCTGAAGCAATGCATGCACAAGGAATTTATTAATTTTTAAAATATATAGAGGGAGAATTCTTTAGGGAATTCTCTTTCTTAGTATTGAAAATATTATTTAAATATGTAAGAAAGAAAATCGTGGCTTTTTGCCACGATTTTCTTATAGTTAATTGATATATATTAGATATTGCAGTATAATTTATGAGTTAAAGAAGAAATTTTATAAAAACTTTAGGTGGTGAAATAATGTCAAAAGTTGTAGTAATTGGAGGAGGCCCCGCTGGTATGATGGCTGCAATATCCGCAGCCGAAAATCATAATGTAATATTATTAGAAAAAAATGAGAAATTAGGTAAGAAATTATTTATAACTGGCAAAGGACGCTGTAATGTAACTAACGGAAAGGAAATAGGGGAGTTTTTAAATTATATACCTACTAATCCTTATTTTTTATATAGTTCTTTATATACATTTACTAATGAAGATACAATGAATTTTTTTCAAAGCAGAGGAACTGAATTAAAAATTGAAAGAGGAGATAGGGTATTTCCTAGTTCTGACAAGTCTTCTGATATAATTAAGACTTTAGAAGGTGAACTAGAGAAGAAGGGTGTAAATGTTATAAAAAATAGCAATGTAAAAGAGTTTGTTATGCAAGATAATAAGATAAAAGAAGTCATACTTCAAAATGGTAAAAAAATTGACGGAGATTATTTTATAATGTGCACAGGAGGAGTTTCATATCCTCAAACTGGTTCTGATGGAGAAGGACTAAAGATTTGCAAAGGTATTGGACATAATATTATTAAATTGACACCTTCTTTAGTACCTATAGAAATAGAAGAGGAATTTGTTAAAGAACTTCAAGGATTATCATTAAAGAATATAGAATTAACTCTTAAGGATGGTAAAAATAAAATCCTCTTTAAAGAACTAGGAGAAATGATATTCACTCATTTTGGAATATCCGGTCCATTGGTTTTAAGTGCCAGTAGTAGCATAAAGAATAAAAATCAATATAAAATAATAATAAATTTAAAACCAGCTTTAACTGAAGAAGAGTTAGATAAGAGGATACAAAAGGATTTTAATAAATATATAAATAAAGATTTTAAAAATGCTTTAGATGACTTATTTCCTAAAAAACTTATACCAGTAATAATTAAAGAAAGCGGCATAGATGAAAATAAAAAAGTTAATGCTATAACTAGAGAAGAACGTAAAAATTTTGTTTATTTAATACAAAATTTAGTACTTACAGTTAAAGGATTAAGACCAGTAGCTGAAGCTATAGTAACTTCAGGTGGAATAGATACTAAAGAAATAGATCCTTCAACTATGAAATCAAAAATAATCTCTAATTTAAGTTTTGCTGGAGAAATTATTGATGTTGATGCTTATACTGGAGGGTATAATGTGCAAATTGCACTGTCTACTGGGTATTTAGCAGGTCAAAAGATAGGTGATTAATTATGTTATCAATAAGAGGTGCAACTACAATAGAAAAAAATGATGCCTTAGAAATAAAGGAAAAGTCCATTGAACTTATGAATAAAATTTTAGAGGTAAATTCATTAGATATAGATAATATAAAAGTATTGCTTTTTTCTTGTACTAAGGATATAACAAAGGCTTATCCAGGTGCATATGTGAGGGAGTATTTTAATTTAAATAAAGTCAGTATTATGCATTTTAATGAAATGGAAGTAGAAAATTCCTTGGATTTTTGTATAAGATTAACTATTTTATCCGATGAAGCAGAAAGAGATGTTAATTTTGTTTATCTTCATAAGGCAGCATCACTTAGAAGTGACATCAGTGTTAAGTAATTAGCATTTTTATATAGAAAGGAAGATATAAATGAAAATGTCTGTTGCTATAGATGGACCTGCAGGAGCAGGAAAAAGTACCATAGCAAAAATAGTAGGTGAAAGATTAAATTTAATGTACATAAATACAGGAGCCATGTATAGAGCTGTCACTTATGCAGCTATGAAAGAAAATATTTCTTATGAAGATAAGGATAAATTGATGAATCTTTTAGATAATTTAGAGATGCATTTTCAGGGAGATAACTTAATTTTAAACGGAGTAGATATTACTTCAGAGTTAACAATGCCTATAATTAGCAATAATGTATCAAACTATGCTGCATTATCTTTAGTGAGAGAAAAGCTTGTGAAAATGCAGCAAGCAATAGCAAAAAAGTATAATGTTATTATGGATGGCAGGGATATTGGTACGGTGGTACTTAAAGATTCAAAATTTAAATTTTATTTAACTGCCAGTGCTGAAACAAGAGCTATACGCAGATATAATGAGTTAAAGGAAAAAAATATAGAGGTAGATTATGATACTATACTTGAAGATATAATAAAAAGAGATTATATTGATTCTAATAGAGAAGTAGATCCTCTAACTAAATCAGAAGATGCAGTAGAAATAGATTCTTCAAACTTATCAATAGAAGAAGTAGTAGAGGTTATATGTAGTCATATTAAAAATAAAATTTCTAATTCTATTAGTTAAAGTTACTTTAATGTGATAAAATGATATTAAACTTATAAATAGGTGGTGAAACAAATGAAGGAAATATTATTAGCAGATAAAGCTGGATTTTGTTTTGGTGTTAAAAGAGCAGTGGACACAGCTTTAAATAAGAAAAAAGAATATACTGACTCAATATATACATTAGGACCATTAATTCATAATCATGATGTGGTAGAATTATTAAAAGAAAATAACATATACTCCATAAGTAATGATGATATAAATAAATTAAATGAAAATGATGTGGTGATAATAAGATCCCATGGAATTTCTGAAGAAACATTTAATAATTTAAAAAATAAAAAATTGAATATTGTAGATGCAACTTGTCCATACGTTAACAATATTCAAATGAAGGTAAACAATTATTATAAATTAGGATATAGTATTTTAATTGTTGGAGATGAAAACCATCCTGAAGTAATAGGAATAAATGGGTGGTGTAATAATAGTGCTATAATATCTAAAGATGGTGAAAATTTAGAAAATCTTCCAAGAAAAATTTGTGTGGTTTCTCAAACTACTGAAAAACAAAGCAACTGGCAGAAAGTTCTTAATCAGGTTATAAGTCAGTGTAAAGAAATGGTAGCTTTTAATACTATTTGCAGTGCCACAGAAGTAAGGCAGAAATCTGCAGAAGATATTTCTAAAAAAGTAGATGCTATGGTTGTTATTGGTGGACATAATAGTTCTAATACTACTAAACTTTATGAAATATGCAAAAAAAATTGTAGCAGAACTATTCATGTAGAAAATGCAAACCAAATACCAATGGATTTTATTGAAGATCCTAAAATTAAAAAAATAGGAGTGACAGCTGGAGCATCCACACCGGATTGGATAATTAAGGAGGCTATATTAAAAATGAAAGGTGAGAACACAATGATTAGTAATGAAATGCAAGAGTATGAAAAGTATATGGATGATGGCGTTGAATTAAGAGTTGGAAATATTATCAAGGGAGAGATATTTAAGATTTCTGAAAAAGAGGCCTATTTAACTGTAGGAGCAAAAAATGAAGCATGCTTGCCAATCAATGAAGTTACTAAAGATGAAAATGCTAAATTAACTGACATTTTTAAAGTTGGCGATGTAGTTGAAGGTAAAATAATAAGTGTTAGAAATCACGATGGATATATAGTTATTTCAAGAGTTGAAATTGAAAGAGAAGAGTTATATAAAGAATTAAAAGAGATTTTTGAAAATAAGAATATTATTGAAGTTAAAGTTATAGAAGAAGTTAAAGGTGGAGTTATTTCTACATATAAAGGAATAAAATTATTTATACCTGCATCACATATATCATTAACAAGAATTGAAGATTTAAAAACTATAATTGGAGAAACTTTAGAAGTTAAAATTATAGAGTTTGAGAAACAAAGAACTGGAATGAAAATTGTGGCTTCAAGAAGAGAAATTCTTCAAGAGGAAAAAGATAAAAAAGAAAAGGAAACTTGGGAAAAGCTTGAGAAAGATCAAATAGTAGAAGGTATTGTAAGAAGAATATCAAGCTTTGGTGCCTTTGTTGAAATTAACGGAGTAGATGGATTACTTCATATATCAGAAATGTGCTGGAATAAGTTAGTTAGCCCTAAAGAAGTAGTGAAAATAGGACAAACAATTAAAGTGCATATTATAGATATAGATAAGGAAAACAAAAAGCTTTCTTTAAGCTTAAAGAGATTAACAGAAGACCCATGGATAAACGTTAAAAATAAATATCCTGTAGGAAATATTGTTCTTGGAAAAGTAGTTAGATTTGCTAAATTTGGTGCTTTTGTAGAGTTAGAACCTGGAGTTGATGGGTTAGTTCATATTTCACAAATTAGTAATGAAAGAATAAGTACTCCTAAGGAAGCTTTAAAAATTGGAGAAGATATAAAAGCAGAAATAATGGAAGTAGATGAAGAAAATAAGAGAATATCACTAAGTATAAAAGCAGTAGAACAAATATAAAATTTATATCTAAATTGTTATAAAAGCCATCACTATGATGGCTTTTTTGATGTATAATATATCTAGGGCGAGTTTTTGTAAAATTAAAGGATTGATTGAATTTTATAAGAATATTTGATCTATAGGCTAATATAATAAAATATATCAGTGATTTAGATTTAACTGTTTATTGTAAAATACTCTAATAATTGATTTTGAGAGAGGTCATATGTACAGGTGTAAAAATTTAAGTTGGTTTAACATTAATAAGTTTAAAAAATTGTGTGAAGAAAATATATGTTTTAATTTTACAAAAGAAGATTTTTTTAAAGGGTATAATAATTTAAATATAATTGAAAAAATTTTATATAATAAAAATGTTAAATTGTTAAAGCATAATAAAGAATACATAGGATATATATGGGTTAATAAAATATGTCAAAACTTTTACAGGATTAATAGTATGACAATAAATTCTAGTGATGATAGTTTAATTTTATATAGAAAGTTTTTTGAATCTTTTAAAAAAGGAACTTTGTTTGAAGTGGATTGGGATTTTGATATGTCATTAGTTAAAATAGGATTTAAAGAAGTAAATAAATTATTTGAGATGAAAGTTAAACTAGAAGAAAAATATGATATAGAATTACCACCAAAGATAAGTTTTAAAACCTTTGAAAAAGGGGAAGATGAAGATATAAGATGTGATCTTCAAAATAAAATTTTTAAAACCACTAGTAGAATTGAAATAGACATAGATGATATAGTCTTTGAAGAAGATCAAAAATATTATTTAAATGAAGGATCAATATTTATAAAATACGGTGAAAAATTTATAGGGTATGGTCAATTAATTAAAGAAAATAATAAAATTTCTATAGTAAATTTTGGGGTATTAGATGAGTTTAGAAATAAAGGATATGGCAAAATTTTGTTAAAACATATATTAAATGTTGCTATAGATAACAATTTTAAAGAAATATATTTAAAATGCAACAGTGATAATACAAGAGCGCTAAGACTATATAAAGAACATAATTTTAAAATTGAAAAAGAATTTTGTACTTGGGATTATACAGTATAAAGAGTTAAATTTGTGGAGAGTTTGTCAATGGAGAAAAGGTGGAAATTATTTTTAGACAAAATAATTTCTGTGAACAGATTTTTTACTAGCAACTTTATGTTGCTAGTTTTTTTCATAAGAAGTTACTTTCTAACTTCAAAAAAATAAATTGTAAATTTTCAGCTGCTACTGAAAAATATTAAAAATTACCCATTGTTAATGGGTAATTTTTAATGGAAAAAAGGAGTTCTATGAACTCCCTCTTTATTTATTTTTCCAAACTTTTATATTTTTCTAAACCTATAGCGAAAATATCCATAGCTTCACTTAAAGCTTCTGTATTTAAACAATAGGAAATTCTTATTTCGTCTTTTCCTAAACCTTCTGTAGCATAAAAGCCTTCAGCAGGAGCAAACATAACAGTTTTATTGTCATGATTAAATTCTGTTAACATCCATTTAGCAAAATCTTCTGCGTCCTTTATAGGAAGTTTAGCTATAACATAGAAAGCTCCTGATGGTTTTTTACAGGTTATTCCTGGAATTTGCGAAAGTTTTTCAAATAATATATTACGTCTTCTTTCATATTCTGTTTTAACTTTTACAAAGTAATCCTTTGGTGTATTAATTAAATTTGCAGCAGCTAATTGTTCAACAGTTGGAACACATAATCTTGCTTGGCAAATTTTTAGAATTTGCGCAATTAGTTCTTTGTTTTTGGAAGCTACCAAACCTATTCTAGCACCGCAGGCACTATAACGCTTAGAAATACTATCAATAAGTATAATTCTATCTAGTGCATCTTCCATGTAAAGTGCTGAGGTATATGTTAAATCATCATATACAAACTCTCTATATACTTCATCAGAAATTAAGAATATATCATGTTCTTTAGCTATATCTGCAAGCATTCTTATTTCTTCCTTAGTATAAACTACTCCTGTTGGATTTCCTGGGTTGGATATCATTATAGCTCTTGTTCTATCATTTATACCCTTTACTATTTCTTCTTTTGGTGGAAGATGAAAACCATTTTCTGCCTTTGTAATAAAAGGAACAACATTAACTCCAACAACTTGAGCAAAACCAGCATAGTTAGTATAAAAAGGTTCAGGTACTAGTATTTCATCTCCATCATCAGCTATAGCTGTAAGGGCTAAAGAAATAGCTTCAGAACCTCCATTTGTAATTAATAGTTCATTGTAATCAAAGTCTATATTCCATTCTTTATAGTATTTCCTAAAACTATTAATTGTTTCATCTATACCTTGAGATTGAGAGTATTTTAAGACTTTTTCATTAAAATTATTTATTCCATCAAAAAAAGTAGATGGAGTTTCAATATCAGGTTGTCCAATGTTTAAATGATAAACTTGAACTCCTCTTTTTTTAGCAGCTGCAGCAAAAGGTGACAACTTACGAATTGATGAATAATGCATTTTTTGAATACGATTTGAAAACTTCATTTTTAATCCTCCATTTGATTCTAAGATAGATTATTTTTACTAAAATTATTTATTTCAGCTATATTGTTGAAAGAAGCATAGGAAGATTTAATATCAAAAACGGTACAATTTTTAAATTTCCCATTAAAGTAACTTCTTTCTTCAAACCCATTGTAACTTATAGAAATTTTCTTTTGCTTATCAATATCTTTAGCATTATACATATTGCAGTCCTCCTTTTAGCATAGTTTTTGCCAAAAGAAGAATTTTTATTATATTTTATATTTACTGTTGTCACTTTGAACTTATTACTCTAAGTCAATATTTGTTAGAGTTCTTTAGTGTTTTAATGTGTTAAATTATTTTTCATTAGTAATGCTAGAGTAAGCTAATCTAAAACAGTTTTTCTCATGCTATTTGTAAAAAAAATTAAGAAAAATGGACAGATTTTTAATGTAATCTGTAATAGAATATCTTATATTATTGGAACGTTATATATTATAATAATTAATTTAATCAAAATTTTAAACTCATAATAATTTATAAGTCATAATTTTATATAAAGATTTAAATTATTTAGAGCTATGATACTTTTAAAACACATAATCCTAAAT
>NZ_JACSQB010000135.1 GCF_014836835.1 Clostridium faecium
AATTTATTCTTTCTTAAATTTAATATAGATAAAGTAAATGGTTGCAAAATTCGTAATAAAGAAAAAGAAAATTTTTCAAAGGAAGAAGTAAAAAAAGAAATAGTCACTGTTGAAAAATTTAATAATTTGATGGAAAATTTAAATTTAGACAGATTTAATATTAAATTTATTAATGTTAATGAAGATTCCATTGAATTAGAGATATTTGTGGAAGATAAGAAACAGTATGTAAACTCAGTAAGGACAATTGAAAATAAATATAATATTAAAGATTTAACTCCTATGATTTATGATGTGGAGAAAAGGTATTTCAGGGTAGTGTTATGAAAAGATTTAGATTAATAAAACTCAATATATTGATAATAGTAACAGTTGCTTCAATAATGGCCAATTTGTATTTATATAATTTTTATAGTAATATATCCAAAGAGGTAATTGGAGAGTATGAATTAAAAGAGGATAAGAAGAATTATGGATTTGTAGATGCTTTAGAAACAATATTATCTTATGAAAGTTTAGATATTGTTGAGATGAGCATGGATGGAGAATTGTGCAATTATAAATTAAATTTTAATGGTAGCTACAAAGAATTAATGCCTATTGTTAATTATTTAAAAGGATTTCAATCAGTAGAATCTATTAATAATATAATTATCATTCCAAATGAAAAAATTACTTTTGATATTACCTTTATTAAAAATAAGTAATTATTATTTAAAAAGGATAATTAGGAACTGTCATGTTCAATTCTCAATTGTATAAGGTTGGTAATCAATATGATAAAGAATTTAGATAAAAATATAATTTTTGTTGGGATGAGTCTTAGTGGAAAAACCACTTTAGGATATGAAATTAGTAAAAAACTTGGGTATAATTTTATTGATACAGATAGCTTAATAGAAAAACGAGAAAAGGATAGTATAAAAAATATATTTACACTAAAGGGAGAACAGTATTTTAGGCAATGTGAAAAAGAGATATTAAAGGATTTAAGAAAAACTAAAAAAACTTTAATAAGTACAGGCGGAGGTCTTCCTATTTTTAATAATAATATGAACACTTTGAAAGATATGGGGATAGTTATATTTTTAAAAGTAGAATTAGAAGTTCTTATAGAACGAGGAAAAAGTGTTATAGATAGACCACTTTTAAAAAATGATTATGAGAAAAAATTAAAAAGTATGTATGAAAAAAGAATGGAGATATACAATAAAGCACACATAATTATAGAATTAAAGGAATATAAAGAAGAAAATATAGATATAATAATAAACAGTATTAAAAGAAATTTAGAAATTTAATTATTGAATATTTTTTACTATATTAACAGGTTATATCAAAATTTTATCAATTATAATTGCAAATATTATTGAGTTTTGGTAAAATATCATTGTTAGTGACTATGGTAAGGTGGTTCAAAGTATGAATATTTTAGTTGTGAATGGTCCCAATCTTAACTTGATAGGTAATAGAGAAAATCATATTTATGGGAATTTAACATTACAGCAGATTAATGAAGAAATTGAAAATAAATTTAAAGACAAGGATATAAATATTGATTTTTATCAAAGCAATTATGAGGGAGATATCATTTCCAAATTACATAGTGCTAGAGAGATATATGATGGAGTAGTTATAAATCCTGGAGCTTATTCTCATTACAGTATTGCTATTTTAGATGCTATAAGAGCTTGCCATATAGTTACTGTTGAGGTTCATCTTAGTAACATATATAAAAGAGAGTCTTATAGAAGAAACAGCGTTATAAGTGAAGGATGCTTCGGTGTCATAAGTGGGTTTGGACATTATGGATATATTATGGCTGTAGAAGCTATAATTAACATTTTGAAAAGATAAACTTAAAGTTAAGTTTATTTTTTTGCCCTAAGTATTATATGTTTTAACATACATAATTGTGTGAAAATCTTCTTATAATATATATAGGTAAGAGATGAATAGCACTTACCGTGAGGTAGTATAGAAAACTATAATCAGTTACATTAGCTAAAAGACAGCATTATTATGCTGATAAAAAATTATTAAAATTAGCAGTGTAATTTTGATATTATAACGAGGTTGGTTCGACCTTTTGAGCGTGGGTAAACTTGTTCCGATAGGGATATTGACCACGAAGTTACCACTTTAATAAAGTAAGTGGTAATAGTTCACATAGATTATAATTAACAAATGTTTAACTATTTATATTTGGGAGGTAACATTAATGATTTCAGCTGGAGATTTAAGAAAAGGAACGACTTTTGAAGAGGGTGGACAAGTTTTTACAGTTATAGAATTTTTACACGTAAAACCAGGTAAAGGTGCAGCTTTTGTTAGAGCAAAATTAAGAAACGTTTTAACTGGCGGAGTTACTGAAACAACTTTTAACCCAACTGCTAAATTACAAGAAGCAGTAATAGAAAGAAAAGAAATGCAATATTTATATTCTGATGGAGAATTATATTACTTCATGGATCAAGAAACTTTTGAACAAATTCCACTAAATTATGAAAAAGTTGAAGACGCTATAAAGTTCTTAAAAGAAAATATGTTTGCAATAATTAAATTTTATAAAGGAGAAGCTTTCTCAGTAGAAGCTCCAAACTTTGTAGAATTAGTAGTTACTCATACAGAGCCAGCAGTTAAAGGAAATACTGCTACAAACGTTTTAAAGCCTGCAACTGTAGAAACAGGAGCAGTTGTTCAAGTACCATTATTTGTTAATGAAGGTGAAACTATAAGAATAGACACAAGATCAGGCGAATACATGGAAAGAGTTTAATATAATTGTGCTAAGCTACCACTTCACCAAAGTAAGTGGTAGTAGTTCATTATATAAAGTATTAAGGATCAATTTAGAAATAATTCTAGATTGGTCTTTTGTTTTATTTAATATTAAAAATAAGGTCAGATGGTTATACCATATGGCCTTATTTTTTTATATGGGAAATTATAAAAAGTTAAATTTGTGGATAATCTTAAACAATTCAAAATTCACAATTAATGAAGAATTTGTTTTTAAGATTTATAAAAAAATATAAATACTAGTAATAATTTGTCCATCATCAAAATAATAATGAAATATGAAAGGGTGATAAAAATGGCAAAAGAAATACTAGATATATTACCTAAAACCATAAGGGATATTGTAGAAAATGCTGTGAATGTAGATAAGTTACAGGAAATTAGAATAAAAGTGAACAGACCATTATATATTTATTCAAACAATAAAGAAAAATTTTTTAGTTATAAAACATCTTTAGAAGAAATGAAATATATTCTTCAAAAAATAAGCAATTATTCTATATATGCTTTTGAGGATGAGATTAAACAGGGGTATATAACCATAAAAGGTGGGCATAGGGTTGGACTATGTGGAACAGTGGTAACAGAAAATAATATGGTAAAAACTATAAAGGATATTGTATCTATAAATATAAGAGTTGCACGAGAGATAATAGATTGTTCTAAAGAAATCCTTCCTTATATGCTAGATGGAAACAATGTCTTAAATACTATAATTATATCTCCTCCTAAATGTGGGAAAACAACCATTTTAAGAGATATATGCAGAGTGCTGTCTACAGGAAGTAGTAATTTAAATTTCACAGGAAAAAACATAACTATCGTAGATGAAAGAAGTGAATTAGGAGCTTGTTACAAAGGAGTACCACAAATGAATGTTGGAGATAGAACAGATGTTTTAGATAATTGTCCTAAGAGTCAAGGTATAATAATGGCAATTAGAAGTATGTCACCACAAATAATAATTTGTGATGAAATAGGAACTTCAAGTGATATGGAAAGTATAATTGCAGCTCTAAATTCTGGAGTTAACTTAATTACTACAATTCATGGCTTTGATGTTGAGGATTTATATAAGCGTCCAGTATTTAAAGAGATTATGGAAAATAGGGTATTTAAAAGAGCGGTAGTACTAAGCAATAAAAAGGGAGTAGGTACTATTGAGTATGTGTATGATTTTACAAAAGGAGAAGAAATAAGAGGTGAATGTAAATGCTGAAGTTGGTAGGATCTTTTATGATTTTAACATCTGCTTCTCTCATTGGATATTTATATGGCGAAAACCTCAAAAAAAGAGTTATACATTTAAAGGAATTAGAGGGAGCTATATATCATCTAAAGAACGAAATAAGTTATGGTCATGTATTATTGCAGGATGGATTTGTTACAGTGGCAGAAAAGACAAAAAGTCCAGTAAATAAAATTTTTTATTCTGTATCCCATAGTTTAAAAAAACATGAATGTGACAGTGTATATGATGGTTTTATAAAAGCTTTTGAAGAAAACAAAGAAAGTTTAGAACTAACAAAGGAAGATATAGGGATATTTCTAAGTTTGGCTAAGACTTTAGGAGAAATAAATTTAAAAGGTCAGGAAGAAATGTTTGAATTGACTATTGCAAATTTAGAAAAAGCCATAAAAGATGCAGAACAGTCCTTAGAAAAGAATTTAAAAATGTATAGATATTTAGGATTTACTATAGGCGCTATGGTAGTAATAGTTCTTATTTAGGAGGATGGGTAGATGTTAGATTTTAATTTAATATTTAAAATTGGAGCAGTAGGGGTTGTTCTTATAATAATTGATAAAGTTTTGAAAAGTGGTGGTAAAGAAGAATATGCAGTAATAGCAAATTTTGCAGGGATAATAATAATACTCATGATGATAATAAGTTTAATTAGTAAACTTTTTACATCAATACAAACTCTATTTTATTTTTAAGAAGGAGGACATTATGGAAATATTGCAAATAGTAGGTTTTGCATTTTGTGCTCTCTTTATTACTCAAACTATTAAAGGAAAAAGAGATGATATTGCATTATTCATAAGCTTAATAGCAGGAATAATAATATTTTTATTTATGATAAGTAAGTTAACAGCTGTAATAAATTTTTTGCAGACTTTAGCTAATAAAGCAAATATTGATGTGATTTATTTAGATGCAGTATTCAAAATCTTAGGAATAGCTTATTTATCTTCATTTTGTAGTGAGGTATGCAGAGATGCTGGAGAAAATAGCATAGCATCTAAAGTTGAATTTGCAGGAAAAATATTAATAATTACTTTAGCAATGCCAATACTTATGGGAGTTATGCAAACTATATTAAAGATAATGTAGAGGTAGAATATGAAGAGATTTTTATTGATATTAGCTATTATATTATGGTTGCCTTTTAATGTACAAGCTATAGAAGAGGATGCCAAATTAACAGAAGAACAAAATGTGCAAATAGAAAAACTATATGATTATATAAGTAATATACAAAGCGAGTATGAGATATTAAATGATATGAATCCAAAAGAATTTGTAAAAAACTATATAAAAAATGGAGAGAGCGGACTATCTATAAAAGAATTATTCAAATATTTTTCCACATATGCATTTAGAGAAGTTTTAGCAGCTTTTAAATTAGTAGGTTCGTTAATAATTGTAGCTATTGTATGTGCATTACTAAGTAATCTTCAAAATGCATTTAGTAATGAAAATTTAACTAATATTGCTTATTTTGCTTGTTATTCTGTAATGATAATTTTAATTGTAAAAGGATTTTATATAGGGGTGAATTTAGCTAAGGATGCAATTTTAGAGATGAGTGATTTTATAGCTGCATTGTTCCCAGTATTAATGATGCTCTTAGCCAGTGTTGGAGGTTTTGTAGAAGCTACTTTAATGGATCCAGTAATAATGGGCATAAGTAGTATAGGAGCCAGATTTTATGCTACTGTGTTAATACCAATAATTTGTATGAGTTTTGTATTAGAATTTGTTAATAATATTAGTGATGATTATAAAGTAAGCAATTTATCAAATCTTCTTAGAAAATCAGCGTTATGGGTACAGGGAATATTTATGACTGTGTTTATAGCAATAATAACCATAAGGAGTATTGCAGCTAAAAGTCTTGATTTGGTAACTATGAAAACTGCAAAATTTGCAGTTGACAGTTTTATACCTGTAGTAGGAAAGACACTATCTGATGCTATTTCTACAGTGGCTGGTTATACAGTACTTTTAAAAAATGCTATAAGTTCTGTAGGATTGATTGTAATAATAGTAATAATGATGCTTCCTATAATAAAAATATTAATAATGGCCTTTATATATAAACTTACTGCAGCATTAATAGAACCTATAAGTGATAAAAAGGTTGTATCAATAATTGATTCAGCTGGAAATTCACTGATTATGGTAAATTCTTGCATAATAAGTGTCAGCGTAATGTTTTTCATAATGATTACCATTGTAGCTTCCACAGGAAAAGGTATTATAATGCTGTGAGGATAAGGTGGTGAATAAATGATAGATTCCTTAAAATTATGGATAGTAAATATCTGTACTGCAGTATTTTTTATTACAGCAGTACAGATGATATTGCCAGATAATAAATTAAAGAAGTATTGTAAATTTGCATTAGGCTTAATATTAGTAGTTATAATATTAAATCCTATTGTTAAGCTTTTAAATTCTGAAGCAGATATTCATAAAGAAATTGAAAATTCTGCTACATATATTTTTGATGAGGATCATGAGACGGACTATGGTAAATATAGACAAGCCAATTTAGAGAATACTGTTAAGAATTTTGAAAAGAATATGGAAATACAATGTTCAAAAGATTTGCAAGACAAGTATAGAGATAAAAAATTTAAAACAAAGGTAACAGCTTCTTTTATTGAAAAGGATAATAATTTTCAAATTGACAGTATTGAAATTGGATTAAATGACAGCAGTGTTAAAAAGATAAAAAAAGTAGAAATAGGAAATGATAGCGTAAAAGTAGATAAAATTCAAGATTTGCAGGATGAAGATGCAGTAGAAATAAAAGAATATATTAGTTCTAAATATGATGTATCTAAAGATATCATATATGTTTACAAAGAAAATTAATCATAAAGAAGACAATATGTAAATTAAAAAGGAGGAGTAACTGTGAATTTTGATAAAGTGAAAAATATGTTATCAAACTTTAACAAAAGTAAAAATGATAAAAGTACTGGAATAAATAATTCTGGTGATGGGCAAAATAACTTAAAAGATAAAAAAGTAAATTCAAACAATAAAACTTTTAACTTAATATTACTTTTATTAGCAGGAATAACTTTAACAATTGTTGGAAGCTTTTTTAAAGGTACAAAAGCAGCTAATATAACTGCTGATAATAATAAAACTAATAAGCAGCAAGAAGTAAATATTATAGAAACAAAAATGTCCTATAAAGAAAAAGTTCAAAATGAACTTGTAAGTATTTTAGGTAAGATTGAAGGCGTTGGGAAGATAGAAGCAATGATTTATTTTGACAGCGGTGAAGAACAGGTTCCAGCTTTTAATGTAAATGATTCAAAAAGTATTACAAAAGAAAAGGATACTAGCGGCGGAGAGAGGGATATAACACAGGAAAACGGCGGGAGTACTGTTGTAATGTCAAATGATGGAGGCAAAACAGAGCCGTTAATAGTTAAAACCTATAATCCAAAAATAACAGGTATATGCATAGTAGCAGAAGGTGCTGGAGATAAGGTAACAGAGCTTAGAGTACGCCAAGCGGTTACAAATCTTTTCGGTTTAGAGGAGGAAAAAGTACAGGTATATCCTATGAAAAATTAGCATATAATGAGTTAGAAATAAAATTTTGGGGGGAATATAAATGAATAAAAAACAAACTGTAATTATTTCTGCATTGCTATTAGTTATAGTATTATGTGGATATGCAGCAACTAAGGTAAATGGTCCACTATATGTAACTGATGATCAATTCATAGGTGAGACAATTAAAGATGAAAAAACTAAGACTACAAGCAGTACTAATTATTTTACAGAGTCAAGACTAAGTCGTGAACAAGGAAGAAACAAAGCTATTCAAACTCTAAAAACTTTATTAGATGATGAAAATACTCCTGCTGAACAAAAGGCAGAAGCAGCTGAAGAATATAAAAATTTAGCACTTAGAACAGATAAAGAAACTAACATTGAACTTGCATTAAAAGCACAAGGTTTTGAAGAAGCTGTATGCGAATTAGAAGACAGTAAAGCTAATATAGTTGTAAAAGTTGATGAGGAGTTAAGCGATCAGCAAATACGACAAGTAAAAGACGTAGTAATGAGTAAAGCTAACATTAAAGATATAAAAATAAAAGCTATGGAATAATATTTGTAATATAATTCTTTATCTGATATAATGTTTTTAACAACTTTTACCTATGTAAACACAAGGGGGTACTGATATGGAAGAAAATAAAATTCATGAGGAAGTTAATGAGACAGAAATGGGTATTGTAAAGATATCTGATGAAGTAGTTAGTGTAATTGCTGGAATAGCAGCATCTGAAATAAAAGGTATTACTGGAATGAGTGCTAGTTTAGTAGGTGAAATTAGCCAAATATTCGGAGGAAAGAAAAATGCTTCTAAGGGAGTTAAAGTTACTTTAGAAGAAGACAGTGCTGTTATAGATTTATATATTACAGTTGAGTATGGAGTTAAGATATCTGAAGTTGCAGAAAAAGTTCAAAACAACGTAAGAAGAACTGTAGAAACAATGACAGGCTTGACAGTATCAGCAGTTAATGTTTTTGTACAAAATGTTATACTCCCTAAATCAGATAAGGAAGATGCAAAAGAAAACTAGCAATAAACACCCTCTGATAAAGAGGGTGTTTTTATGTTTACTTTTCTTTTGTTATGTCAATCATTTATGATATAATTATTTTCAGGTTGAAAATAATTATATCATAGGTTATTGTATATATTGGTATAAATTTCAATTGTTTTATAATATAAATTAAAAATGACATAAATTAAAAATTACATATCTTTAGGAGGAAATTTATGAATAGAAAAAAATCAAGAGAAATAGCTATGAAGTTGCTATTCGAAATGTCAATAAACAAAGAGAGCTACAGTGATATAGTTGAAAGCTTTAAAGAAAATACTGACATAAAACTAGATGATGTAGATTTTGGGTACATAATAAGAATTTTAAAAACTGTTAATGAAAACATAACTTTAATTGATGAAACAATAGAGAAAAATTTAATTAAATGGACTTTAAATAGATTATCAAAAATGAATTTAGCCATACTTAGAATAGCAATCTGCGAAATTTTATTTGAAGATGATATTCCAGAAAAGGTATCTGTTAATGAAGCTATAGAACTTGCTAAAAAATACGGAGAAGATAATGCTTCTTCCTTTATTAATGGAGTGTTAAATAGTATAATTAAAGATAAATAGAATTTTAAAGGGGGAATACTGTAATGGGTATGAAAATTGATGGGAAGAAAATTGCTACCACTCATAGAGAAAACATAAGAGCTAAAATTGATGAAAAAACTTCAATAGGTGTTAGAAATCCATCTATGGTTGCTGTATTAGTAGGAAATGATGGTGGATCTATTTCTTATATGAAAAATCAACAAAAGCTTAGTGAAACTTTAGGTGTTAAATACAACTCATTAATATTAGATGAAACTATTACGCAAGAAGAACTTATAGATAAAATTAGAGAATTAAATGATGATAATACAGTAGATGGAATAATTCTTCAATTACCCCTACCAAAGAATTTTAACGAAAAAGAAGTAACTTCAGCAATATGTGCTAATAAAGACATAGATGGGTTGACAGACATTAATACAGGAAGATTATACAAAGGAGAAAAATGTTTTATTCCTTGCACTGCTAAAAGTATAATTGAACTTATTAAATATATTGAAAATGATATTAAAGGAAAAAATGCAGTGGTTATAGGAAGAAGTAATATAGTAGGAAAACCAGTGGCACAGCTTTTACTAAATGAAAATGCTACAGTTACTATATGTCATTCCAAAACAAAAGATTTAAAAGAAGTTTGCAAAAGAGCAGACATATTAGTTGCAGCAATAGGAAAACCAGGATTTGTAACAAAGGATTTTGTAAAAGAAGGTGCAATTGTTATAGATGTTGGAACTACAATGGTAGATGGAAAAATAAAAGGGGATGTACTTTATGATGAAGTAATAGAAGTGGCATCTCATGTAAGTCCAGTACCAGGAGGAGTAGGAGCTATGACAACAACTATGCTGCTGAAAAATACTTGTGAGGCGTGGAATAAGAATGTATAAAAAAATAATTAGTGTTACTGCTTTAAATAGTTATATTAAAAAGACTATTGATAATGATTTTATACTTAGCAATTCTAATGTTAAAGGTGAATTATCTAATGTAAAAATTCATAGTAGCGGACACATTTATTTTTCTTTAAAAGATCAATCTTCTAAAATAAATTGCGTTATGTTTAAAAGTAATGCAAACTCATTAACATTCATACCAGAAAATGGTATGAATGTTGTTGTTAGTGGAAGAATATCTGTATATGAAAAAGAAGGTGTGTATCAATTATATTGCAATACTATGGATGTAGATGGACAAGGAGAACTTTATGCAGCTTTTGAAAAGTTAAAGAAAAAATTAGAAATAGAAGGACTTTTTGATTCTACAAGAAAAAAAGAACTACCTCTTTTACCTAGGAGAATAGGAATAATAACATCTCCTACAGGAGCAGCTATTAGAGATATTATAAATGTATCTACTAGAAGAAATTCTAAAGTTAATTTGCTTATACACCCTTCACTGGTGCAAGGAGTAAATGCTGGTGAAGATATAGTAAGAGCCATAAAAAATCTAAATAAGATAGAAGATGTAGATGTAATAATTTTAGCTAGAGGTGGAGGCTCCATTGAAGAATTATGGCCTTTCAATGAAGAAATAGTGGCAAGAGCTATTGCAACTTCTAAAAAACCTATAGTTACAGGGGTAGGTCATGAGACGGATTACACCATAAGCGATTTTGTCAGTGACAGAAGAGCAGCAACTCCTTCACAAGCTGCAGAACTTGTAGTTCCAGTGCTAAAAGATTTAGAAGAAAGAATAATAGGTTACAAAGGATTAATCAATATAAATATAGATAGAAAAATTAAAGAAGAAAAAAATAAATTAAATTTATATATAAAAACTCTTCAATTGAACAGTCCAGAAAATTATGTTATTAATCAGTATCAAACTATAGATAAGTTTAAAAATTTATTAGATAATAGGATTGAGAGCATATTAGAAAAACAATTATTAAGGATTTCTAAAAGTTATGAACTCTTAAACGCTCATAATCCATTAAATGTATTAAATAAGGGATATGCGTTAGTGGAGGACGAAAACAATAATTTAATAACTTCAATTAAAACCTTAAAATCAAAAGAAAAAATTAAAATTTTATTGAAAGATGGTAGTGGTGATTTCAAAGTTCAGTATAAGGAGAATATTTAATGGCAAGAAAAAAAGAAAGTTATGAAGATAAATTAATGAAATTAACAGAAATAATCTCTAAAATGGAGAGTAGTGAGTTAACTTTAGAAGATTCTATGAAAGAATATGAATCAGGAATCAAACTTTGTAATGAACTTTACAAAATGTTAAATGAATATGAAGGTAAAATTAAATTATTATCAAATGATGAAGAAAAAGATTTTAATCTTGAAGAAATAGAATAATTTTAATCATCATTGTGATTTAGTTTACCTTTAAGGATTATGTTTCAATGGTGAGAAGTTCACTATTTGTTGTATATAATGGAAGGGAAATGGAAATGCTTATAAAAGATTATAAAAGTTTAATAGAAGAATGGATTAATGAATATTTTAAAAATAAATCATTAGATGATAAAAGATATTTTGAGCCTATGATTTATAGTTTAAATATAGGTGGAAAAAGAATAAGACCTATACTGTTACTTTTAACATATGGACTATATAAAGAAGATTATATAGAAGCATTACCTTTTGCAGCAGCAATGGAGATGATTCATACATATTCTTTAATACATGATGATCTTCCAGCTATGGATGATGATAAATTAAGAAGAGGAATGCCAACAAATCATATTAAATTTGGAGAGGCTAAAGCTATTTTAGCTGGTGATGGACTGTTAAATGAAGCTATGATAATAATGTTTAAGGAATGCTTAAACTGTGAAGAAAGAAAAATAAAAGCTTCTAATATTATAGCTAATGCTGCTGGTGCAGAGGGGATGATATTAGGACAAATTATAGATATAGAAAGTGAACATGAAAAAATATCAGAAGAAACAATGCTTAAAATGCATAAAAATAAAACGGGACAACTTATAAAAGCTTCTATTATAAGTGGTGCAGTTTTAGGTGGTGCAACAGAAGAAGAAATTTGTATTTTAAAGCAATATGGGGATAAATTAGGCTTAGCCTTTCAAATAAAAGACGATATATTGGATACTGTAGGAGACGAAACTTTGGTAGGAAAAAGTTTAAGTGATAAAAATAATGAAAAGACTACTTTTGTTACCATGTATGGATTAGAAAAATGTATAAGTCTTTGCGAAAGTCTTACTAAAGAGTGCTTTGAATTATTAAAGAAACTTAATAAAAATACAAATTTATTATGTGAATTAACAGAGTTTTTATTAGAGCGACAATACTAATTTAAAGAGATTTTGTGGTAAAATTTACGATTTTGACATTTTTATTTCATGTGGTATAATGTGTTTCAAAAGGTGGTGCAGTATTCTAGTCAGGTAAGTATTTTTGAAGGCGGGGCTAAAAATCCGTTAAAGAGCATATCGATGAAGTTCCTTGTGCTGGCTTATAACGCCCAGTTGTGGGTTGGTGCTGGGAGTAAGGTTGTGGGGCAATCGCAAAGGCATGCGACATTGACCCTACATCCGTGGAGACCATTGTATGTGCTTTAGAAGAAATATCTAAAGTACGGCAATGGATTAAACCTGCATTGTGGTAAACTTAGCTATGTGCAGAGTAGCTTGCCTTGAGTGGGGTAGGTAGAGGCGAGAACAAACCGCAATGCTTAGGCCAAAGCATTGCGGTTATTGCTCACTAAAACCTATGCTGCAAAAGAGGATAAAAAAATACCTAACTGTTGAGGAAATCTCCTAGACTGTTTATTCTTATAAAACATATTAGGGATTGCAGTGCGGACTAAGTGGTAATCCAGCCCTGTAGTTTTGGTGACACTATAGATAGAGCATTAAAAGGAAACTGCTAAAATGGCGACATTTTAGTTGCTCTATGGGAAATCCTGCTGGACCTAAGCCGTAAAATTTACTTAATATGTTACCACTTTTTATTTTTTTGGAGGACTACTTTGAGTAAAAATAGATATAAAAAGAGAAATAAAAATTCAAAAAAACAGGGCAAAAAAAGTGAAAATCGTTGGATTTTTTTAATTATTATATGTACACTAGTTATAAGTAGCTCAGTTTCACTCTTATCTGAAGCTACACTGTCTAAGGTAGATGTACCAATAGCTATAGTAATATTGCTATTTATTGTTTTATTAGGAGTTCTATTTGATATAATTGGTACAGCTGTCACTGCTGGTAATGAAGTGCCCTTTCATTCCATGGCATCTCAAAAAATAGGGGGAGCCAGCATAGCTGTAAAACTGATGAGAAATGCTAGCAAGGTTTCTAATTTTTGCAACGATGTGGTAGGCGATATATGTGGTATAATAAGTGGATCTATAGGTGTAGTTATATTAGAAAAAGTTAAGCATCAATATCCAAACTTAAATCATGTATTCATAGCAGCTTTAATTAGTGCAATAATAGCTTCCATGACCGTAGGAGGAAAAGCTATGGGGAAAAAGTTTGCTATTGCAAAAAGCAATGATATAATTTTTACGGTTGCAAAAATATTACATTTTTTAAAAAGAGGATAAAAAAATGACAAAATACTTACATAGTTATAGTGATTTTAGCAATATAAGAAATATGAATATACAAGAACTAAATGAGTTTGCTCAAGAAATACGCCAATTTTTGATAGAAAGTGTTTCTAAAACAGGAGGACACTTGGCTTCAAATTTAGGCGTAGTTGAGCTGACTATTAGTTTATTTAATGTTTTTGATTTTAATAAAGACAAAATTATATGGGATGTAGGACATCAATCCTATGTTTATAAAATTTTAACAGGAAGAAAAGACAAATTTGACAATTTAAGAAATTATGGGGGGATAAGCGGTTTCCCTAAAAGAGAAGAAAGTAAATATGACTTTTTTGAAACAGGTCATAGTAGCACTTCAATATCTGCAGCCATAGGTATGGCACGTGCAAGAGATTTAAATGGAGAGCATAATGATATCATTGCAGTTATTGGTGATGGTGCACTTACAGGAGGTATGGCATTAGAAGCCTTAAATGATGTAGGAGACAAAAAAACTAAACTTATTATAATTTTAAATGATAATCAAATGTCTATATCAAAAAATGTAGGAGGAGTTTCTAGTTATTTAAGTCAAATAAGAATGGATTCTTTCTATAATAAGATGAAAAATGACGTTACAACTACTCTAGAAAAAATACCTACTGTTGGAAAAGGAATGGTAAATTCTATACATAAAATTAAAGATGGCATAAAACAAATTTTAGTACCAGGAATGTTATTTGAAGATATGGGTATTAAATATATTGGACCTATTGATGGACATAATATAAAAGAGGTAAGTAAGGTATTAAAAATGGCCAGAAATATAGATGGACCAGTTGTAATACATACAATAACCACTAAAGGAAAAGGATATTCTTATGCTGAGAAATATCCAAATAAGTTTCATGGTGTAGGACCATTTAATTGCAATAATGGTAAAATGAGTTCTAGTAAATGTAAAAATTATTCATCTGCTTTTGGCGAAGAACTTATAAATATAGCTAAGGAAAAGAAAGATGTAGTTGCAATTACTGCTGCTATGCCAGAAGGTACTGGATTAGAGGAATTTGCTAAAACATTCCCTAAAAGATTTTTTGATGTTGGAATTGCAGAACAACATGCAGTAACTATGGCTGCAGGTATGGCATCATCCGGATTAAAACCAGTATTTGCAGTTTATTCTACTTTTCTTCAAAGAGCTTATGACCAAATTCTTCATGATGTGGCATTGCAAAAACTACCAGTAGTATTTGCAATTGATAGAGCAGGTATAGTAGGTCAAGATGGAGAAACTCATCAAGGAATATTTGATTTATCTTATTTATCACATATACCTAACATGACAATAATGAGTCCTAAATGTGTAGATGAACTTAAATTTATGCTTGACTTTGCATTAAATCAAAATTATCCAATAGCTATAAGATATCCTCGAGGAGGAGACAATGAAAATATACACCTATCTCCTGTAAGAAATTTCAAAAAAGGAAAATGGGAAGTACTTCAAGAAATAAAGGGTAAAATAGCTATGGTGGCCACAGGAAAAATGGTTCAAAATGCTGTTTTAGTAAGAGAAAAATTACTGCAAAACAATATAGAGAGTACAGTAATAAATGCTTGTTTTATTAAACCTTTAGATAAAAATTTAATAAAAGAGCTTGTGAATCAGGAATATACTATTGTAACTATTGAAGATAACCTTATATCTGGTGGATTAGGCAGCAATGTTCTTCAATATGTAAATACTCTTTCAAAAGATACTAAGGTTGTAAATTTAGGATTTAATGATAATTTTGTAACCCATGGTTCAGTAGATATCTTATATAAAATACATGATTTAGATGCTGAAGGTATTTATAATACTATTATAAATCTTCTATAAAGGAGTTTATATGTGCGACAATAAGATTAGATTAGATGTTTTAGTTTATAATAAAAAGATTGCTAGTTCTAGAGAAAAGGCTAGAGATTATATAATTAATGGAAAAATTTATGTTGATGGTGTAAAAGAAATAAAATGTGGGAAAAAATTTCCTGAAGATGTAGTGATAGAATTTAAAGGGGAAGTACTTCCTTATGTCAGCAGAGGTGGCCTTAAACTTGAAAAAGCTTTAAAATTTTTCTCAATTGATTTAGAAGGGAAAACTTGTTTAGATATTGGAGCATCTACTGGTGGATTTACTGACTGTATGCTTAAAAATAAAGCTGAAAAAGTTTATGCCATTGATGTTGGAACTAACCAATTAGTAGAAGACCTTAGGAGCAATCCTAAGGTAGTTTCTATGGAAAATACTAATGTTAGATATTTAACATTTGATGATATTGGACAATATTGTGATTTTGCTTCTATAGATGTTTCTTTTATATCACTAAAAAAGGTAATTCCATCTGTTGTTAATTTATTAAAGGAGGATGGAATATGTGTTGCTCTTATTAAACCTCAATTTGAAGTTGGAGTTGGAAAAGTAAATAAAAAGGGTGTTGTGAAAAAGCCAGATGTTCATAAAGAAGTTATAATTAATATTGTAGAATTTTTAAAAGAAATAGGGATTAAAATAATAAATTTAGACTATTCTCCTATAAAAGGTCCTAATGGGAATATAGAATATTTGATAGAATTTACTAAAAGTAGTAAGTTTATAGAAGGATTTACTTATGATTACATTTCTAAAGTTGTAAATTCATCTCATTTTACGTTATCCACGGAGGAAATATGAAAAAAATAGGTATAAATATTAATTCAACAAAAGATAAAGAAGGTAAAATTATAAAGTATGTTGAATTAATAGTAAGAAAGTATTTTATAGGTTGTAAAATATACAAATTTTATGACGCATTTCATCTAGAAAAAGAGGAAAATAGGGAATTAGATTTATTAATAGCCTTAGGCGGAGATGGAACTATTTTAAGAGCTGCAAGGTCAGTAGAAAAATTTGAAACACCTATATTGGCAGTAAATATAGGACACTTAGGATTTTTATCTAGTATAGAGTTAGCTGATTTTGAAGATGCAATAAAAAAAATAATTAATAAAGAATTTTATATTGATGATAGAATGATGGTAAAATGTTTACTTCCTAAAATAGATGGTGAACATTATTATACTGCATTAAATGATATTGTTGTATCAAAAGGAACTCTATCTAGAGCTATTAGTTATTATATATACATAGATGATAACTTTTATATAAGCTATAAAGCAGATGGATTGATTATAAGCACACCAACAGGTTCTACTGCTTATTCATTATCGGCAGGCGGTCCTATAATTTATCCAACATTAGATGTTATATCAATAACACCAATTTGTCCTATTTCAGTTGGAGTAAAAACCATAGTACTGCATTCAAAAAACAAAATAAATATTAAAATAAAATCTTATTCTGAAGGTGCTTATTTAAATATTGATGGACAAAATGTTGTTGAGCTTAACCATGATGAAGAAATATTTGTAGAAATATTATCAAGAAAATGTAAATTAATAAAATTTGATGACTATAATTATTTTAATGTATTGAGAAAAAAAATAATTTCTAGGTCAATAGAGTGTGAAGGTGATGATTCGTGAAAAGTTTACGCCATGAAAAGATTTACGAGATTATTAAGTCTAAAGATGTTGAAACTCAAGAAGAATTAGCTGAAGAACTAAAAAATGAAGGAATTAATGTAACTCAAGCAACAGTTTCTAGAGATATTAAAGAATTAAATCTTATAAAAACCTTATCACATAATGGAAAATATAGATATTCAGCGCCTACTAAATCAAAAAATTGTAATCCAAATGCTATGGCAAATATGTTGTCCAAAACTGCCTTAACTGTAGAAAAAGTTGATAAATTTTTAGTGATTAAAACTATATCAGCTTCCGCTTCTTTAGCTGCAGAAGCTATAGACTCTTTTGAATTAGATGGAGTAGCAGGTACTATAGCAGGAGATAATACTGTTTTAGTTATTACTAGAAGCGATGAAAAAGCAGAGGAAATAGTATTACTAATTAAAAATTTGATTCATAGATAGGATGGTTAAAATATGCTTTTACAATTAAATATTAAAAACTTTGCATTGATAGAAAATTTATCTATAGATTTTGAAGAGGGCTTTAATGTTTTATCTGGAGAAACTGGAGCAGGAAAGTCTATATTAATAGATGCAATTAATTATGTTTTAGGTGGAAAGTTTAATAAAAATTTAATTAGAACCGGTGAAGAGAAAACTGTAGTAGAAGCAATTTTCTCCATTGATAATGATAAGATTAAAAATATTTTGGATGCATTAGATGTAGATTATGACGATGTGTTAATTTTAACTAGAGAAAGTTTTAATACAGGAAGATCTATTGCAAAAGTAAATAATAAAACTTTAATACTATCAAAAATAAAGCTGATTAGTGAATCTCTGATAGATATTCATGGTCAGCATGAAAATCAAAATTTATTGGATAACAATAACCATATAAATTATGTAGATGCATTTGGTGGTAAAAATATAGAAACATTGTTAGAAGCTTATAGAGAGAACTACGATAAGCTATCCTCAATTGAGAAAAAGATTTCTGAATTATCAGGGGATAATAATCAAAGAGAAAAAAATATGGATTTTATTAAATTTCAAATTGATGAAATAAATAGTATAAATCCTAAATTAGGTGAAGATGAAGAACTAGAAGAAAGATTTTCGCTATTATCAAATGCTGAAAAAATAGAAAAAAGTTTATTATCTTCTTACAATTTGCTAAAAAATAATTTGGAAGAGGGTTTTTCAGTAATTGATGGATTATCTTATGTTATTAGGGAATTAAGAAGTATAGAAAATCATAAAAATGAAATAAAAGATATAGCTAATGCACTAGAAGAATGTTATTATTTGATAGAAGAAAATACAGATGAAATTAGAACTTTAAAAGATAGTATTTATTATGATGAAAAAGAATTAGAATTTGTAAACTCTAGAATGTATCAATTAGGTATATGCAAGAAAAAATATGGAGAAACTATTGAGGAGATATTAAAACACAAATCTCAATTAGAAGAGAAATTTGATGAATTATTTAATAGTGGGGAAATTATTGAAAAATTAGAAAATGAAAAAGCTCAATTAGTTAAAGTAATGAAAGAGCAGGCTTTAAATATTTTCAATATGAGAATTGAAGTTAGCGAGCAATTAGAAAAGAATATAAAAAAGGAACTTGATTACATAGGATTAGATAAAAGTACTTTTAAAATAGAAATAATACATACTGAAGAATTATTAAGTAATGGCAGTGATAAAGTACAATTTAACATTTCTACCAACCCAGGTCAACCGCTGCAGCCTTTAGAGGAAATTGTATCTGGCGGAGAGTTGTCTAGAATTATGTTAGCACTTAAAACTGTATTTGTAGACAAGGATGAAATTCCTACTGTAATATTTGATGAAATAGATACAGGAATAAGCGGCAGAATAGCTCAAAGGGTTGGAGAAAAGATGTACTTAATATCTAAAAATCATCAAGTGTTTTGTGTAACTCATTTACCTCAAATTGCTAGTATGGCAGATTATAATTATTTAATTACAAAAAAATCTCTTGAAAATACTACTTATACTAATGTTTCAAAAATGAGCAAAGAGGATAAAAAATATGAAATTGCAAGAATGATAGGTGGTAGTGAAGTTACTAAATTGACTTTAGATAATTCAGAAGAAATGATTGAAATGGCAGATATTTTGAAGAGAAATATAATATAAGATACATAATATAATAAAGAAATGACAAAATAAAACTATAAATTAATTTAAATTAATTTATAGTTTTTTTATTTTTAAAATTAAATAGAAAACTTGGTAATTATTAAAAGTTTTTAACATATACTTATATGATTGAAATTTGAAAATCCTTAGATCAATACAAAATTGAAAGTTAAGGATGAATTATTTTTAGACAAAATAATTTCTTTCAATATATTTTTCACTATCAATATAAAATTGCTAGTTATATGGCAAATACTGTTTGCTACTACAGGTAAAAAATTAAAATTTCTCAGAGATAGCTGAGAAATGTCCATAATTGTGAATTAATTAGTATAAAGCCTTTCTAAATAATAGTAACATCATATTAATTTTAACTTTTAAAGAAATATCCTATCAACATAATAACTATCAAAAGAGGGCAATTTAAGAGTACAGACTTGAAAAGGAGGTATAGCATTATGAAGAGACGTAATGGTTTGTGGTGCTTTTTTATGTCAATTTTTTTAACTTTAACTATAAGCAGCTACGGGTCTTTTAGTGAATATATTCTTCATAATCCATTAAAAGAAAAAGGTCGGCATATAGAAGCATCTTACATTAAAGATCATAGCTTAAATAAAACACAAAGTAGTAAAATTAATGATTTTAATAATGAAATATCATTAACTCAAAGCACATATGCTAAAGCTTCCGAAATAAGAGTATATCCGGGAGGTCAGCCTGTAGGAATAAAACTTAATACTAAGGGTGCTTTAATAATTGCTCTATCTGATATTGAAACAAAGGATGGAATTGTTAGTCCTGCATCAAAAGCAGGAATACAAATTGGTGATAGTATTATAAAAATAAATGGAGTAGAAATAAAAAGTTCTGAGGATGTTTCTACTCATGTTAACAGATGTAATGGAAGCGAAATTACTATTACAGTTTATAGAAAAGATAATACCTTAGATATAGTAGTTAAACCAGTTTTAAGTATAAATGACGATAAATATAAAATTGGACTTTGGGTAAGAGATTCTACAGCTGGTGTTGGTACATTAACCTTTTATGACAATAAAACAGGAAAATTTGGAGCATTAGGACATCCAATAACAGATGTTGATACAGGTAATGTAATGAGCATATCTAATGGAGAAGTAGTGTCATCTAATATTGTATCAATAAGAAAAGGAGCAAAAGGAAGTCCAGGTGAACTTAGAGGGATATTTGTTGACGAGGAAAACTGTCTTGGAAAGATTTATAACAATACTGAGTGTGGAATATTTGGAGAAGGAGATATGGGGCTTATAAATAATAATTATTCTAAGCCGCTTCCTATAGCTTTTAGAGATGAGATAAAAGTAGGTAAGGCACAAATATTAACTACAGTAGATGGTAGTGAACCCAAATCTTATGATATAGAAATTGAAAAGCTCTTACCTCAAAAAGAACCAGGCTCAAAAAGTATGATTATAAGAATAACAGATAAAAAGTTTTTAGAGAAAACTGGTGGCATAGTGCAGGGTATGAGCGGAAGTCCTATAATACAAAATGGAAAAATAGTTGGCGCAGTAACTTATGTTTTAATTAATAAACCAGACACTGGATATGGAATTTATATAGACTGGATGCTAAGTGATGCGGGGATTTTAACAAAATAGGTAGATTTTATATATAAAAAATAATAAAATGTATAATGTAGTATTATATTATACATTTTATTATTTTTAGCAATTATTCACATTCTTATTTTTTTATAATCTTTTTAGAAGGATTTGTTTTAGTTTTGTCGAAATTATAAATTGTTAGTATATGGCAATTTATAGAAAAAGGGGAGTATAATAATATGGAACAAAATAGTATCAGTGTACTTATCGCAGATGATAATAAAGAATTTTGTAATATTCTTAATGACTACTTATTAAGCCAGAGGGATATAAATGTTGTTGCAATTGCAAAAGATGGTATAGAAGCTTTAAAACTAATACAAGAAAAAAAGCCTGAATTGGTTGTTTTAGATATAATTATGCCACATTTAGATGGACTTGGAGTATTAGAGAAGTTAAATAGTATGAATTTAGATCCTATGCCAAGAATAATTGTTTTATCTGCAGTAGGTCAAGATAAAATTACTCAAAGAGCAATAACACTTGGAGCAGATTATTATGTAGTAAAACCATTTGACATGGATGTATTTACAAAAAGAATTAGACAAATGTTTAACAATACTATAACTAGTGATGATACTAAAAAACCAGTTATAGTGGATACACCAGAAGTAAAAGCTGCACAAAACGAGCCTATGAATTTAGAAGCAGAAATCACCAATATAATTCATGAAATAGGTGTTCCTGCTCATATTAAAGGATATATGTATTTAAGAGAAGCAATTACTTTAGTTGTAAATGATATTGAATTTTTATCTGCAGTTACTAAAGAATTATATCCAACTATAGCTAAAAAATATAATACTACAGCTAGCAGAGTTGAAAGAGCAATAAGACATGCAATAGAAGTAGCTTGGAGCAGAGGCCAAGTAGATACCATAAATAAATTATTTGGATACACTATTCATAATGACAAAGGCAAACCAACAAATTCTGAATTTATTGCTATGGTAGCAGACAAGCTAAGATTGAAAAATAGGGTAGGATAATGCTGTAATATCACGGTTTACAGCTGGTTCGCTTTTTATGAAAAAAACTAAACTTTTGGAATATGTGTATTAATTTCTAAAAATAATTCAATAGACTTTCTTCGTTTATAGGATAAATGGAGGAGGTCTATTTTGATGAAAAATGTTAACTTTTTAATTGACGAATTTATGATTTATTGTGAATCAAAAAACCTATCTAAAAAAACTATGATGAGTTATGAACAGACTTTAAGATTATTTTCTAAGTATTTAGAAGAGGAATCACAAACAACAGATGTAACAAAAGTAACTGAAAAAGTATTACGAGAATATATTAATTATATTAAAGACAGAGGAAAGTATACAGTTGCAACAGATGAAAATACTTTAAAAATTAATGCTCCACATAGAAGAAAAGATTATAATAAAAAAGTTTCTATAACAACTTTAAATAATTATATTAGAAATATAAAAGTATTTTTTAACTTTTTAAAAGAACAAAATTATATAAAAAAAGATATAGTAAAGAATATCAAGCCTTTTAAAAATGAAAGAAAAGTAAAAGATTTTGTAACTGATGAGCAATTTGCTAATTTACTAAGACATATAGATACAACAAAATTTCATGAGTATCGTGACTATATTTGTATTGAAATTCTTTTAGATACTGGAATGCGAGTTGGAGAATGTTTAGAAATTAAAGTAGAAGATATAAATTTAAATTATAGAAGTATTTTGCTTCCAGCAGAAAATACAAAAGGAAAAAGGGATAGATATGTTTATTTTAGTCAAATAATGCATAGAGAATTAAGAAGATGGTTGCAATATAAAGATAGATATATAGAAAGTGAGTATTTATTTTGTACTAGTAAAGGAAGTCCTGTACTTATTAGAACTTTTGAAAAGAAATTAAAGGAATATGGAAAAAGAATTGGGATAGATATACATCCTCATCAATTACGTAATAATTTTGCAAAAAGATTTTTGATGGCAGGAGGCTCAATTCATACATTAGCTCAAATTTTAGGACACTCTAGTGTAAAGGTAACTGAATCAGCCTACTTAGATTTAACAGATGAAGATATAAGAAAAACCTACCAACAATTTAGCCCTTTGGCAAATATGAAGGGAGGTAATAAATAATGACAAACTATACAATAATTCAAAATGATACAATTACCTCCAATTTAGGTAATGGTGCTTTTAGATTATACTGCTTATTAAAATCAATGGCTTATGGAGAAAAAGATCACTGTTTTCCTTCTCAAAGCTATTTAGCTAATGCGTTGAATAAATCTACAAGAACAATACAACGTTATTTGCAAGAGTTATATAATGCTAAACTTATCCAAAAACGTCGTAGAGGGTCTATAAGCAATGTCTATACAATCTTAGGTAAAAAGGTATTACAGCAAGTAGATAAGGCTATAAACAAGGCAAAAAGTGCGTATAAAAGCTATAAGAATAAATATAAGAGAGAAGAAGTCTCCAATTTTAATAATTATGAGCAGCGAAACTATAATTTTAATAATTTAGAGTCTATACTGTTAGGTGAAATGGAATATGATTCTGATGCTTTATTAGCTAAAGACTAGGATTAACAAGAAAGTAAAAGCACCTGCAGAGTTAGGGCTCTACAAGTGCAACAATTAAATAAACCAAACTATTTAACATCTATTTATATTATACCAAACTTTTTTAAAAATAATAGTAGAATAGGTGTATTTGTCATGTAAAAAATTAATATTAATTTATAGTAAATGGTATTAAAGAATATATTATATAGTGTATAGTATGTTGTTTAATGCTATTTTTTATTGTGTTAATAGAAAATATAAAGTTATCCACAGGGTGGTTTCTAATCTATGTAAGTAATTTTAAATAAAAATAAAATAATGTCGCATTAGAATGGACAAGCTAAAAGCAAGAGATAAGACAAAGCGGTAGTCCAAAGAAATACAAAGAAAGAATTAATTATATTTAATATAGTTACTAAGCTTTTATAAAACTCAGTCACAGAGAGTGACCTAATTTATGAAGGATTAGATATATAAAGTTTGACATTGTTAGATTTTTAAAGAATTTAGATATTCTCAAAGCAAACGTGCTTCTATGAGCAACGCGTTTATCTAATATAAATTATATAATTGATCATATTAACTTTAGAGTAAGATAGTGTCCTGTTGTAGGACACTAAAAAATTTGATATGTAAATGTATTAAGTAAGATGAGTTATATATTAACTATATTGAAATGTAATTTAAAGACATGTTTAAAGACTAGGAAATTTAATTTCCTAGTCTTCTTTATTGTATATTGAAAACCACCTGCTACGCGGGTGAGTTCTGAAAAGCTTTAGCGATGAGTATGACAAAAAAGACC
>NZ_JACSQB010000043.1 GCF_014836835.1 Clostridium faecium
GGAAATTACTATATAGCTTTTAAAGATAGAGTTATAATAGTAGAAGAAAACGGTAAAAGTTACAATTTGTTTTCTAAAAATTCATTAAATATTACTAATATACAATATGATAAGGAAAAAATTTATTATGTTTCAGATTCTTCATTATTCAGCTATGATTTGAAAACTAAAGACCATATTGAATGTGTTAAAGGTATTCCTAATATAGGAGATTATAATAAAATATTATTGAAATTAAGAGGGGACTACCTTTTTATTGCTATAGGAGCAGCTACTAATTCAGGAGTGGTTGGAGAAGATAATACTTGGAAGAAAAATTATCCTACAGAGCATGATTACAGCCCAAATGATATAATTTTAAAAGGAAATAATTTTGGTGAAAAAAATACTGGTGCTTTTACAGAATACGGTAAATCAAATTTGGCAGGACATATAATAGAAAAAAGTGAAATAGGTAATTCAACGGTAGTTATTTATAATATTGGTACAAAAGCTTATGAAACTTTTGCTTGGGGTATTAGAAATATAATGGGAATGGATTTTTCAAGTGAGGGGAAATTGATTGCTACAGTAGGAGGAATGGAAGAAAGAGGACTAAGACCAATAAGTAATGATAGTGATTATATTTATGAAATTCAAAAAGGTATATGGTATGGTTTTCCAGACTTTTCAGGTGGAGATCCTATAAATTCTTTACGATTTTTAAATGAAGATAATAAAGGGCAAGAATTTATTTTAGAGAGTCATCCAACAGAAAATCCACCAGGACCATTATATCAGCATAATAAAGTATCAGCACTTGGATCCATTGCAGTAGACTCTCAAGGAAAACTTGGAGATATGGATACTATGTATTTTTATGATAGTGTAGATAAAAAAATATATAGTTATAATAAACTTAGAACCCCTAAAGAATATATGGACTTTGGACAGAAAGCACAAATTGAAAGCATAAAGATATTTGATGACAAACTAAACATTTTAGAAAGCAACAAGGGAATATTATATGAATTAAAGACTTGTGAAAATAAAAGTAATATAATATCATTAAATTTATTATTTAAATACTTAATATTTATTGCACTAACTCTTATCATCAGTATAATTATATTGTTTATATAAAAATGATTAAAAATAAGATTTTTACCTGTTTTCTATGATAAAATAAATAAAATTTAAAATTCATCTATCTTTTTTGATAACTTTGTTTATAATAATACTGTGTTAATTTTTACAGTAGAAGGTGATGATATAATTAAACAAAGATTTGAAAAGACATATGGTTATACATTAAAATTTTTATTATATTTTGTTAATGTAGTAAAGAAAAAAGTTAAAAAGACAGAATGTATTGTGCATCAATTTATAAATAAAGAGGCTTTGGAAATTTTAAAAAACGATGGATATGAAGAAGAATATAAATTCTTTAAAAGGTATATTAGACTTTTAAATAAAGGTGTAATATGGGCTGATGCAGACTTTAAAAGTGCAAACCATTTTTACCATTATGAAGATGGGAGAGGATTATATGGATGTTCAAATGCCCTAATTGAATGTGAAATTTATTATAATAAAGCCTTAAAGAATATGTATTGTAATAATATTCCTAAATCTATGTTTTATTTAGGAGCAGCTTGTCATTTAATTCAAGATGCAACAGTACCTGCACATGCCAATGTAAATTTAAGAAACCATAAAAATTTTGAAACCTCAGCTATTAAACTTATTGAAAATGGATATGATGTTCCTATTAAAAGTGGAGCTTTACGATATAATACTGTTGGGGAATATATTAAAGAAAATACTAGATATTCTAACAGAGTTGACAGTATGTATAGAAATGTTAAAAATAAAAAGCAAAGACATTCAAAAATTTTAGACAAGGTACTCTTAAAAGCCAATCAAAGCACTGCAGGATTTTTGCTTATGTTTTATAATGAAATAAATAACTAATTGAAATATATGGAAGGAAATGTAACTAACTTGTTGAATAATATTTATATGGTTTTATATAGATATTATTATGATGAGGTGAAGATTTTATGAACAATTCTGTATTTATCAATTTAGAAAATAATATTTCATATGGAAATTTACTTGATATATGTCATGACAATTACGGGGTAATATATAACTTATTTAAATATTATGATGAAGACTGTGATATTCAATATTTTGAAGGAAGAGCAGAAAGGAACATTGAAAAACAAAGTTATGACAGCTGTATATTGTTTTTTAGTTTAAATTCAATATTTAAGGATATTGAAAAAAGAAGATTAATTAATGAAATTGGAGATTATTTAAAAAATGACGGTATTTTATATATATGGGATATAGACAAAAAGTTTTTAAAAACCTATGAAAATAATATAAAGGTATATATGCCAGATAAGAGTTTAAAAGAATTTCATATTAAAGATTATAATATTTTAAAAGATAATTCTAAAGAAAAAGTTCTAAATATAATTAATAAACGATTTGAAGTTATTAACTTTAAGAGTAATAATGGAATATACAACATAATTTGTAGAAAGAGGAGATATAATAGATGAATGTTTTATTAGTAGGTGTAAATGCTAAATATATTCATAGTAATTTAGCAGTGAGATACTTAAAAGCGTATACTAAAGATATGGATTATAATTGTGACATTGTGGAGTTTTCTGTAAATGATAGGGTTGAAAGAATTGTAGAAGAAATAATGGAGAGAAAACCTAGGATACTAGGTTTTTCTTGTTATATATGGAATTCAGAATACATAACAAAAATATCAACTTTAATAAAGAAAATTGATGATAGCATAGACATATTTTATGGTGGACCTGAAGTAAGCTATGATTCTGAAAGCTTTTTAAAGGCTAACTATGGTGAATATGTTATAGAGGGGGAAGGGGAAGAAACATATAGGGAATTTATCAAGAATAAAATAAGTGAATATAAAAATGAGGAAGTAAATTATAAAAACATTAGAGGACTTTACAGTAAGGAAAATGGAGAAATCTATTATGGTGGAAGTCGACCTTTAATGGATATGAATAAAATAGTATTTCCTTATGAAGAAGGTGAAGATTTAAGTTATAAAATAGTTTATTATGAAGCATCTAGAGGATGTCCTTTTAAATGTAAATATTGTTTATCTTCAACTTCTCATGGAGTGAGATTTATAGACATTGAAAAAGTAAAAAAAGATTTAAAATATTTTGTTGATAAAAAAGTTAAATTAGTAAAATTTGTTGATAGAACATTTAACTGTAATGAAAGATTTGCAAATGAAATTTGGAATTACTTAATTGATTTAGGAGGAGAAACTAGATTCCATTTTGAAATATCTGCTGATTTATTAAGAGATAAATCTATTAAAACATTATCTAGAGCAAAGGAAGGGTTATTTCAATTTGAAATAGGTGTACAAACTACTAATGATGAAGTTCTTAAGAATATCAACAGAAATGTTAATTTTTCTACAATAAAAGAAAAGGTAGAGGAATTAAAGTGTTTAAAAAATATCATGCAGCATTTAGATCTTATAGCAGGACTTCCAGGGGAAGACTTTAATTCTTTTAAAAAATCTTTTAATGATGTATACTCTATAGCTCCAGATGAACTTCAATTAGGATTTTTAAAACTTTTGAAGGGATCAAGCATGAGGGAAGAAGCAGAACTATGGGGAATGAAGTATAGTCCATATCCTCCTTATGAGGTACTTAAAACTAAAAATATTAGTTATGATGAATTAATTTTACTAAAGAATATTGAACATATGGTCGATAAATATTTAAACAGTAAAAAATTTAATAATATATTAAATTATTTTATAAAAAATAATAATTTTTTCGACACTCCATTTGATTTTTATGAACAGTTATCGCTGTTTTATAAAGAAAAAGGGTATTTTAAAAGAAATATTTCCTCAAGTGAATATTATAAGGTATTTTTTGATTTCAATAATGAAATATTAAGAGCGGATGATAAATTATTATGTGACTTAATCAAATTTGATTATTTAACTTATAACAAAAAAAGAGGAATTCCAAATTTTATATACAGAGAAGGGGAGAAAAATGTAGAAAAACAAATTAAGGAAAAACTTATTGAAAATAATTTAATAAAATCCTCTAACGATGTTCATATTGAAAAATTTACTTATGACTTAAATCAATATTTTGTAAATAATTTAGTGGTAGAGAAGGATTTTTATGTATGTTTTTATAATAATAGCAATAAAATTTTAATGGACGCAGGTAAATACTTAAAAAATTAGTAAAAAAATACTTAAATATGAACAAATTATGAATGGTAAGTTAAAAAAACGTTAACTTTGCTCTTCGGTACGTTTACAAGGCTTGTACAATAAAAATTAGCTATATATAATAAGTGGTAAACATAAACCTTTTAAGAGTATTTTGTGTTCTTTAATAAAGTATATGATATTGTGTTTGAGGGGATATTATCCTCTCTTTCCATATAATTATATTTAAGAGGTGGTGATATTTTGGCATTAGAGGCTATAAACAAAGTTAAAGCAGCTGAAGAAGAGGCAGCGCAAATATTAGAAAATGCATTGAAAAAAAATAAAGATATAATTAAGAATGCAGAAAAAGAGGCAGATGATCAGTATGAAGCTATACTTGCTGAAGCTTATAAAAAAGCAGAGAAAATAAAGTCTGAATTCATAGGTAAAAGTGAAAATGAGTCTGAACCTATAATTAAAAAAGGACAAGAAGAAGTAGAGAACATACTAAATATTGACGCCGACAAGTTTAATAGTGCTGTTAAATTAGTAATTGAGAGGATAGTGAATTTCAATGGCAATAGTTAAAATGAAGAAGTTTACTCTTTTAGCCTTTGAATCACAAAAACAAAAGCTGTTACAGGATCTGCAAAGGTTAGAAAGCGTTCAATTTTCTGAAGTTTTAGTGGAAGAAGGATTGGAAGAATACTTAAAAAAAGATTCCAATCAAGTTAAAATATCAGAAGTTGAAGAAGAGCAAGCAAAAATTAAGTTTGCTATTGACTTTTTAAGCCAATATGAAGAAAAAAAAGGAATGATTCAGAGCTTAAAAGAAGGAAAGAACACTGTTACCTATTATGAACTTGAAAAAGTTGTCAAAGATCTACAATGGAAAGAACAATATAATTATTTAAAAGAAAAAGAAAATACTATTAACAAGAAAAAACAGCATATCTCAAAATTGTCTAGTGAGATTGAAGAAATAAGCAGATGGATTAATTTAGATATATCTATGAATGCAATAAATAATTTTAAAAATTGCATAGCTTATTTAGGCATAATACCTAAAAATTTTGTGGACAGTTTAAGAGAAGACATAAGTATTCAATATGATAATTGTTATATTGAAGTTGTAAGTGAGGATAATAGAGACAGTAGTATTTTAATAATTTTCCATAAAGAATTACAAAGTGAAATGGAAAATTTATTAAAGAGATATAGCTTTAGTAAGGTGAATTATGACTACGAACTGCCACCAAAGGAAGTTATTAGAGATTTTAAAACTAAAATAAAAGAATTAAGAAATGAATTGCAAAGTATAGACAAAGATATTAAAGACCATGTAAAATATATAAATGATTTTAAACTTATATATGAGTATAACGAAAATTATTTATTGAGACTTGAAAGTTGCAATAATTTTTTAAGAAGCGAAAATATTCTAACAATAGAAGGATGGGTACCAGAAAAAACTATAGAAGAATTTGAAGAAACAATAAGCAAAAGTCTAAATAACACATATTATTTAGAATTAGAAGATGCAGAAGAAGATGATGATGTTCCTATATTATTAAAAAATGGAACAGTATCAGAGGCTTTTGAACCAATTACAGAAATGTATAGTATGCCTAGATACAATGAGATAGATCCAACGCCATTATTTATGCCTTTCTATTTTGTTTTCTTCGGTATGATGCTATCAGATGCTGGATATGGTTTGCTTATGTTTATCGGTTCCTTGATAGCGTTAAAATTCTTCAATTTAGATGATGATAAAAGAAAATCCATCAAAATGTTCTTCTATTTAAGTATATCCACAATTTTTTGGGGAGTAATGTATGGTAGTTACTTCGGAGATGCTATTAAAATTGATCCAATATGGATGAAACCAGACAGTAATGTAATTTTATTGATGATAGTTTCAGTTGGGTTAGGATTAATCCAAATATATATTGGGTTAGGTATCAAAGGATATATGTTTATTAGAGATGGAAAGCCATTAGATGCATTATTAGATGTAGGACTATGGTATTTAACTTTAACAGGAAGTATTTTGTGGTTATTGTCAGCTTCAGGGATTTTAAGTTGGAATATTTCTGAAATTGCAAAATATGCTACTTTCTCTGGCATGATATTAATTGTATTAACTCATGGAAGAAGTGAAAAGGGAATAGGAGCAAAGTTTGGTGCAGGTTTATATTCCTTATATGGAATAACAGGCTATGTAGGAGATTTAGTATCTTACACTAGGCTTGCAGCACTTGGACTTGCAACAGGATTTATAGGATCAGCTTTTAATTTGATGATTGGAATGATAGGAAATCCAATAGCAAAAATTTTAGCTGGAACAGTATTATTTGTAGTAGGTCATATATTTAATTTATTTATAAATGCCTTAGGAGCTTATGTTCATACTTGTAGATTACAATATCTTGAGTATTTTAATAAGTTTTACGAAGGCGGAGGTAAAGAATTTAAACCATTAAAATTTAGTTCAAAATATGTAAAAATTGTGAAGGATTAAGGAGGAATTTTTATGACAAACTTAATGGGATTTTTAGTAGAAAATGGAGGAATAGTTTTTGCAGCAATAGGTGTTGCATTAGCTGCAATTATGCCAGGAATAGGTTCAGCTAGAGGTGTTGGAATGGTTGGAGAAGCCGCTTCAGGATTAATCACAGAGGAACCAGAAAAGTTTGGTAAAGCACTTATCTTAGAATTATTACCAGGTACACAAGGGCTTTATGGATTCGTTATAGCTCTTATGGTGTCATTCCAAATAAAAGCAGATATGAGTTTAGTAAATGGTTTATATTTATTTGCAACTTGTTTACCAATAGCTTTTGCAGGATGGAAATCAGCAATAGCACAAGCAAGAACAGCAGCATCAGCAATTCAAATATTAGCTAAAAAGCCAGAACACAATACAAAAGGTATCATTTTAACAGTTATGGTTGAGACATATGCATTATTAGGATTCGTTATGTCATTATTATTATTAATCAACGCTAACTTTTAATTAAGGAAGTGATGATAATGTCAAATTTAGAAAACTTAACTTCAAAGATTGTAAATGATGCCAAAGAAAAAGCTGAAGGAATAGTCAATGATGCAAAAGTAAAAGAAAAAGAAATAATAGCCAAAAAGAAAGATGAAGCTGAAAAAATTGCAAAAGATATATTGGAAAAAGCAAATTTAGAAGGTAAGAATCTTTTTGATAGAGCTATATCAAAAAATGAATTAAAAGTAAGAAATGAAAAATTAGTTGCTAAACAGCAAATAATTGATAAAGTATTTAATGAAGCTATAAAAGAACTTAGCAATATGAGCCAAGAAGATTATTTAAATTATATAAGAAACAATCTTAAATCTATGAAACTTCAAGGACATGAAGAAATAATAGTTTCTGAAAATGATAAGAATAAAATAAGTGAAGAATTTATAAATGAATTAAATAATGCTATTGCTAAGGATGTTGAAAGAGCAAACATCATATTAAGCAAAGAAACTAGACCAATAAGTGGAGGATTTATTTTAACAAGAAGTGGTATAGAATTTAATTTTTCTTACGATGCTTTAGTAAATTCTTTAAGATATGAAATAGAAAATGATGTAGCAATGATGTTATTTAATTAATTTTTAAGGAGGATAGCCATATGGATAGAATGAACTTTACTCATGCTGTGGCTAGGCTAAGAGTTATAGAAAAAAGGCTCCTTGATAAAATAAAAATAGAAAGAATGGTAGAAAGTAGTTCTCTAGAAGAAGCTATTAAAATTCTTCAAGAAACTCAATATGGAGATAATATATCTTTGCTTAAGAGAAATGAGGACTATGAACTACTGTTAAATGAGGAGTTAAAAAGGCTTTACTCTCTTATGTATGAAATTTCTCCTGAAAAATTAATTGTTGATATTATGAGTCTTAAATATGACTATCATAATATTAAAGTTTTAAAAAAATCTGAAATTTTAGGAGGAGATTTATCTTCTTTATTAATTCCTATTGGTACTGTAGATATTGATAAATTAAAAAATTCTATGGTTACTAATGAGTTAAAAGAGTTGGAACCTATAATGAGAGAAGCTATCGTAAAAGTTCAAGAGAACTACGCAGAAAGTAAGGATTCTCAAAGTTTAGATATAATTTTAGATAATTATACTTATAAACATATGATTGCAAAGGCTGAGGAATCCAACTTTGATTTTGTTATAGATTTTATAAAGAAGTCAATTGATTTAACTAACATAAAAACAATGATAAGAGTTAAATTGCAAAATAAGGATATTAGATTCTTAGAAAGTACATTATTAGACAATGGTAATATACCTAGAGAGCTTTTTATACAGGGATTAAATGATAACTTAGAAAGTTTCAGTAATAAAATAGCTAAATATGGATATGAAGCTGTTTTAAAAGCTCTTATAGAAGAATATCAAAGTAGTAACAAATATAATTCTCTTGAAGTTTATTCAGATAACTATTTAATGAGTTTTATAAAAAATGCAAAAAGAATTAACTTCGGTCCAGAGCCTATAATTGCATATATAATGGCTAAAGAAACGGAAATAAAGGTAATCAGAATAATATTAGCTGGTAAGTTAAATAAAGTAGACAGTAGTATTATTAGAGAAAGGTTGCGTGATATATATGCATAAGATAGGAGTTGTGGGAGATAAGGATTCTGTATTAGCATTTAAGGCCATAGGTATAGATGTTTTTCCAGTGGTAGAAATTGAAGAAGCTAGAAAAGCAATAGATAAAATGGCTTATAACGACTATGCAGTAATATTTGTAACTGAGCAATTAGCACAGCACTTGGATGAAACTATAGAAAGATACAATAAAAAGTTGCTTCCTTCCATTATATTAATTCCAAGTAATCAAGGAACTTTAAATATTGGTAAGAAAAGAATTAGTGATAATGTTGAGAAGGCTGTAGGTGTAAATATCTTATAGAAAGGTAGGTATGTAACTTGAAGAACGGTAAAATTGTTAAGGTTTCAGGTCCCTTAGTTGTTGCTAAGGATATGGATGAAGCCAATATATATGACGTTGTAAAAGTTGGGGAAAAAGGTCTTATCGGTGAGATAATTGAGATGAGAGGCGATAAAGCTTCTATACAAGTTTATGAAGAAACTTCAGGTTTAGGACCAGGAGATCCTGTTACAACTACAGGAGAACCTTTAAGTGTTGAGCTTGGACCTGGACTTATAGAATCAATGTTTGATGGAATACAAAGACCTTTAGATGCATTTATGGAGGCTGCAAAATCCTCCTTTTTATCAAAAGGTGTATCTGTAAAATCCTTAAATAGAGAGAAAAAATGGGAATTTAATGCTACCATTAAAGTTGGAGATTCTGTTGTAGCAGGAGATATAATTGGAACTGTTCAAGAAACAGAAGTAGTACTTCATAAAATAATGGTACCTTATGGAGTGGAAGGAACAGTTAAAGATATAAAATCCGGTGAATTTACTATAGAAGAAACTGTTTGCACAATTTCTACAGCCAATGGTGATAAAGAATTAAATTTAATGCAAAAATGGCCTGTAAGACGTGGTAGACCATATTCAAGAAAATTGAATCCAGTTGAACCAATGGTAACAGGACAAAGAGTTATTGATACATTTTTCCCAGTAGCAAAAGGTGGAGCAGCAGCAGTTCCAGGACCATTTGGAGCTGGTAAAACTGTAGTTCAGCACCAAATAGCTAAATGGGGAGATGCAGAAATAGTTGTTTATGTTGGATGCGGAGAACGTGGAAATGAGATGACAGATGTTCTAAATGAATTCCCTGAACTTAAAGACCCTAAAACAGGGGAAAGCTTAATGAAAAGAACAGTTCTTATTGCCAATACTTCTAATATGCCAGTTGCAGCAAGAGAAGCTTCAATTTATACTGGTATAACTATTGCAGAATATTTTAGAGATATGGGATATTCTGTTTCAATAATGGCAGACTCTACTTCACGTTGGGCTGAGGCTCTAAGAGAAATGTCAGGAAGACTTGAAGAGATGCCAGGAGATGAAGGATATCCAGCTTATTTAGGCTCTAGACTTGCTGATTACTATGAAAGAGCTGGTAAAGTTATAACTTTAGGTTCAGAAGGCAGAGAAGGAGCAGTAACTGCAATAGGTGCTGTTTCTCCACCAGGAGGAGACCTTTCAGAACCAGTTACTCAAGCAACACTAAGAATAGTTAAAGTATTCTGGGGATTAGATGCAAATCTTGCCTATAGAAGACATTTCCCATCAATTAATTGGCTAGATTCATACTCATTATATCTAGACACTATGGGAAACTGGATGAATAAAAATGTAGCATCAGACTGGTCAGAATTAAGAACAGAAGCAATGGCACTTCTTCAAGAAGAAGCAAACTTAGAAGAAATAGTAAGACTTGTTGGTATAGATGCATTATCTGAAAAAGATAGATTAAAATTAGAAGTTTCTAAATCTATAAGAGAAGACTATCTACAACAAAATGCTTTCCATGAAGTTGATACTTATGCTTCATTAAGTAAGCAATATGAAATGTTAAAGCTTGTTTTAAAATTCATGAAAGAAGCAAATAAAGCTCTTGACGCTGGTGTTTATTTAGAAAAAATACTTAATATTCAAGTAAGAGATAAAATTGCAAGAAGTAAGTATATACCAGAAACTGAAATAGATAAAATGAAGGAAATTGAAAAAGAATTAGAAGATGAAATTCAAAAACTAATCATCGAAGGAGGTGTTCTGGATGCTTAAAGAATATAGAACAGTTTCAGAAGTAGTTGGACCTTTGATGGTTGTTGAAGGTGTTGAGGGTGTAAAATTTGACGAGTTAGTTGACATAGAACTACAAACTGGAGAAAAGAGAAGAGGTAGAGTTCTTGAAATCAATGGAAGCAATGCTATGGTACAGCTTTTTGAAGGTTCAGCTGGAATAAATCTAAAAGGAACTAAAGTTAAGTTCCTAGGAAGACCTCTAGAACTTGGAGTATCTGAAGATATGCTTGGAAGAGTCTTTGATGGTATGGGTAAACCAAAAGATAATGGTCCTAAAATTATACCAGAGAAGAGATTAGATATAAATGGAGAAGCTATAAACCCTGTAGCAAGAGATTATCCATCAGAATTTATTCAAACAGGTATATCTGCAATAGATGGACTTAATACTTTAGTTAGAGGACAAAAACTTCCTGTGTTTTCAGGATCAGGTCTTCCTCATGCTCAACTTGCTGCACAAATAGCAAGGCAAGCAAAAGTTTTAAATTCGGATTCAAAATTTGCTGTTGTTTTTGCTGCTATAGGTATTACTTTTGAAGAAGCAGAATTCTTCGTTGAAGAATTTACAAAAACAGGAGCTATAGATAGATCAGTATTATTTATGAACTTAGCTAATGACCCAGCTATAGAAAGAATAGCTACTCCAAGAATGGCATTAACAACAGCTGAATTCCTTGCTTATGAAAAAGGAATGCACGTATTGGTTATAATGACAGATATAACTAACTATGCTGAAGCCCTTCGTGAAGTTTCTGCAGCTAGAAAAGAAGTTCCAGGTAGAAGAGGATATCCAGGTTATTTATATACTGACTTATCCACACTTTATGAAAGAGCTGGAAGATTAAGAGGAAAAGAAGGTTCTATTACTCAAATTCCTATTTTAACAATGCCAGAAGATGATAAGACACATCCAATTCCAGACCTTACTGGATATATAACAGAAGGACAAATAATTCTTTCTAGAGAACTTTACAAGAAAGGAATTATGCCTCCAATTGATGTTTTACCATCATTATCAAGACTTAAAGATAAGGGTATAGGAAAAGGCAAAACAAGAGAAGACCATGCAGATACTATGAACCAATTATTTTCAGCTTATGCTCAAGGTAAACAAGCAAAAGAACTTGCAGCAATATTAGGAGAATCTGCACTTTCAGAAGCTGATAAAAAATATGCTAAATTTGCAGAGGCTTTTGAAAAAGAATATGTTTCTCAAGGTTTCGAAGCAAATAGACCTATAGAAGAAACATTAAAATTAGGTTGGGATCTATTAACTATACTACCTAGAACGGAGCTAAAAAGAATTAGGGACGAATATTTAGAGAAGTATCTACCTCTAAGAGAGGATGATTAACTATGGCAAAACTAAATGTTAATCCAACTAGGATGGAGCTCACTAAGCTTAAAAAAAGATTAACAACTGCTACTAGAGGACATAAACTTTTAAAAGATAAGCAAGATGAGCTTATGAGAAGATTCATTGATTTAATTAAATATAACAATAAATTAAGAAATGAAGTTGAAGAAAAGCTCCAAGATGTTTTTAAAAATTTCTTTATGGCCAGTGCAGCAATGCCACCTCAATTTTTAGAAGCTGCATTATCTTGCCCTAAAGAAAGTATATCTGTAGAAGTTGGCAATAAAAATGTAATGAGTGTTAATGTTCCAGTAATGAATTTCATTAGAAAACTAGAAAGTGACCCAGGAAGTATTTATCCTTATGGATTTGCATCTACTACAATAGAGCTAGATGAAGCAATTGAAAAATTATATTTAATATTACCTAAACTTCTAGAACTTGCAGAAATAGAAAAAGCTTGTCAATTGATGGCTGATGAAATTGAGAAGACTAGAAGAAGGGTTAATGCTCTTGAATATATGACAATACCTCAACTTGAAGAGACTATAAAATATATAAAGATGAAGCTTGATGAAAATGAAAGAGGGGCTTTAACTAGACTAATGAAAGTTAAGAGCATGATGGAGGAAGCACAAAAAGCATAGTAAAACTGAGACTTATTTGTCTCAGTTTTTTAAATTTTAAGCCTATAGAATTGTAGCTAATAATAATTTTTATTAAAAAATATTTGAGTAATATAGTTAACTATTATATAATTTAAAAAGAATAATACCTTTTGGAAGGAGGAATTAAGACAATTATATGTCTTAATATACATTTATGGCGATAAGAAAAATACTGCAATATGGTGATGAAAGATTAAATAAAGTATGTGAACCTATTACTAAAATTGATGATGAAGTATTAGGATTAGTACAAGACTTAAAAGATACTTTATACAATTGTACTGGAGTAGGTCTGGCAGCTCCACAAATTGGTGTACTAAAAAGAGCTGTATTAATAGATTTAAGAGATGGATCTGATGCAATAGTAATTTTAAATCCTAAAATAATCGAAAGTTCAGGAAGAGAAGAAGATTATGAGGGATGTTTAAGCTATGAAAATCATGAAGGATTAGTGGCAAGACCTACTAAAGTAATAGTAGAGGCCATGAACATAGAAGGAGAAAAAGTTCGATACGAAGCTGAAGATTTTTTAGCTAGAGCATTTTGTCATGAAATTGATCATTTAGATGGAATATTATATATGTCAAAAGCCACTGAAATGTATGAGCTTGTTGATGAAGAATAAAGACGTGAATAATCACGTCTTTTTAATTGTTAAATCTTATCAAATTTACCATATATACTAAAGCTATTATTTTTGAAATAACTTTTTTTATTTTTGCATATTTTTATATCAGAAGAAAATTTTAATGATTTTTCTATGAAAATTTTAACATTTTTATATCTAAATGATGTATAATTAGTAATGTCATCATAAAAGCTTTTACACTCTACCCAAAGTGTTTTAGAAGGGGTGCTTCCTCAACATAAGTTTACATTGATGACTTTAATAACAAAAGAATAATTATTTTTTAATGCATAATTGTATGCATCATCTTCAATATAAATCATACTATCAACTCCAGTAATTAATAATAACATTATACCATATTAAGATGCATAAAAAAATTTATAAGAAATTGAGGTGTTAATATGGCTATAGAAAAAGATGAAATGAATTTAGAACTTGAAAAGTTTAAAGAAGTTATAGATTGGGTTATAATAGAAAAAGATAAAACCTCAAAGAAGCACAAAGAATATGAAGAAAAAATTTCTGCATTGAAAAAATCTAGCGGTGGAAGCTTTAACAATGATTTAATAATAGCAGAAAAAATTTTTCAGTTTACAGAGAATAATTTAAACAAATATAATGAAGCAAGTAAACAACCCTATTTTGCAAGAATTGATTTCAGAGAAAAACGATATGATACAGAAACTTTTTATATTGGAAAATTTGGATTAAATGATGAATTAAAAAATGAAGAAATTGTAATCGACTGGAGAGCACCTATTGCTAACTTATATTACAGCGGTACATATGGAAAATCACAATATGTTTCTCCTGATGGTATAATTGAAGGAGAGTTAAAACTTAAAAGAAAATTTTTAATTAGAAATGAAAAACTTGTAGATGCTTTTGATGAAGGCATAAATGAGATAATATTAAAAAGTAGCATGGAAGGTAATGGATTAATAGATGAATTCTTAAAAATAAATCTTGAGCAAAGCATAAGTAATAAGCTTAAAGATGTAGTTGCTACAATACAAAAAGAGCAAAATGAAATAATAAGAGCATATAAAAATAAAGCTATGATAATACAAGGTTCTGCTGGTTCAGGTAAAACAACCGTTGCATTGCATAGGTTGGCTTATTTAGTATATACCTATAATGATATATTGGAAAATGAAGAAATACTTATAATAGCACCTAATGAAATATTTTTAGATTATATTTCTGAAGTATTACCTAATTTAGGAGTATATTCTGTTAATCAAAGCACTTTTGAAGGATTATGTGCATCCATAATAAATTATAAAGGTAAAATTTATAGTAGAAATAAAAAGTTATCATATTTAATGGAAAATAGTGAGGATAAAGATCAAAAGTATATAACTGCTGTAAGTAAAATAAAAGGATCTTTAAATTTTAAAGTTATATTAGACAGGTATATAAAATATTTAGAAAAAAAAGATATTGAAGTTGAAGATATAACTATAGATGGATATGTTTTGTATAGTGCCAAAGAAATTAAAAGATTATATGTAAGAGATTTAAAACATTTACCTATTGTAAAACGAAAAAATGAGATTAATCGATATTTCAAGCAGAAATTAAAAGATAAGCTTAAAGATGTACAAAGTCAAATTGAAGAAGATTATAGTTTTAAAATAAAAGATATTAAGTGTAAAGAAGATTTAAATGATAAAGAAAAAAGAGAAAGAATTATAGAACTTTATAATGAGCGGGATAAAATTATTGAAGAATTAAAGCAAAAGGGAAATAAAGCTTTAAAAGAGTTCTTTAATAGTTGGAAAAATGAAGATTTAATTTCTATTTATTATAATCTATATTCAAGTGAAGAGCTTTTTAATGATATTACTGATAATAAAATTCCATCAAAGCTTGTAGCTTATATTATTGAAATTACTAAAAATAATATTGAAAATAAAATTATTGACAGTGAAGATTTACCTCATATAGTTTATTTAAAGATAGCATTAGAAGGTATTGATAGTAAGTATATACATATAATAGTAGATGAAGCACAGGATTACAGCTACTTTGAAATGCTTATATTGAAATTATTATCTAAACAAAATTCTCTAACTATAGTAGGAGATTTAGGCCAAGGAATTTATAGTCATAAAGGTATTGAATCTTGGGAAAAGCTTATAGGAAATGTATTTAAAGACGATGCAACTTATATTTCTTTAACCCAAAGTTATAGATCAACAGTAGAAATTATAGACTTTGCTAATATAGTTTTGGACAAGCAGAATTTAAATTTAATTCCAGCAAAGCCAGTTTTAAGGCATGGAGATAAACCTAAGATTATAAAAATTGAAGATAACTTAGATGGAATAAATAAAATAGATAATATTGTTAAAGAAGTTGAAAATATAAATAAAAAAACTGTTGCAATTATATGTAAGACCTATGAACAATGCAAAGACATATTAGAAGATTTAAAAAAACATAGTCATTATCATTGGAATATAGTGAATGATAATGACAGTGGAATTGATGGAAATAAAATAATAATTCCTAGTTATATGACAAAGGGATTAGAGTTTGATGCTACAATAATTTATGATTGTGATGAAGAAAATTATGGTGAAAGTAATCTTGATAAAAAGTTACTTTATGTTAATTTAACAAGAGCATTACATAGGGAATATATAATACATAAAAATACTCTATCAAAATTATTATAATTTTTATATAAATAACTTGTGAATTAAATAATGCTTTTATGTTTTGACACATGAAGTTTATTATTTTAAGAAAAATATCTTATAATGGAGGTCCTGTATATGAAACCAGTTGAATTAAAAGATAAATTATATTGGATAGGTGTTGATGATCCAGAATTAAGAGTATTTGATATTATAATGGAAACTAAAAAAGGAACAACTTATAATTCTTATTTAATTGATGATGAAAAAGTTGTAGTTATTGATACTGTTAAAGATAAGTTCTTTGATAAGTACTTGGAGAATATTAAAACTGTTATAGGCAATAAAGATATCGATTACATAATCGTACAGCATACTGAACTTGATCATAGCGGTTCTTTAATAAAATTATTACACCATTATCCTAATGCTAAAGTGGTTGGATCAAGAGCTGCTATAAAATATCTAAGTGGAATATTGAATTCAGATTTTAATAGCCAGGTTGCTGAAGGTGAATTAAATATAGGAAGCAGAACTTTAGAATTTATTTCTGCACCAAATCTACATTGGCCAGATACAATATTCACATATGATAGATTAAATAAAGTATTATTTACTTGTGATGTTATGGGATGCCACTATTGTCCAGATAATTGTATAACAGATAGTTGCAGTGGTGATTACACTAAAGAAATGAAGTATTATTTTGATGTTATAATGGGACCATTTAAAAAATTTGTAAATGCAGGGTTAAACAAAATAGAAAACCTTGAAAAAGATATGGTTGCTCCTAGCCATGGTCCAGTTCATATAAATGATATAGATAAATTTACTAAATTATATAGAGAATGGGCTAAAGAAGCTACTATAGATGAAAAAAATATTCGAATATTTTATGTTTCAGCTTACGGAAATACTGAACTTATGGCAAAATCTATAGCTAAAATTATTGAAGATAAAAAGATAAAAGCTGAAATTCATGAAATAACTACTACTGATCTTAATGAGATGATTGAACTTGTAAATAACTCAAGTGGTATAATTATAGGATCTCCAACCATTAATCAAGATGCAGTAGAACCAACATGGAATTTATTAGCTCATGTAAGTGCTATAATAAATAGAGGAAAAGCAGCTTCAGCCTTTGGCTCTTATGGCTGGAGTGGTGAAGCAGTACCAATGTTAAATAACAGATTAAAGGAGCTTAAATTTAAAACTTTATCAGAAGGATTAAAATTTAATTTTGTTCCAAGTAAAGAAGATTTTGCAGCAGCAGAAAATTTTGTTGAGGATTTCTTACAATTAGTTAAATAATGAGAAATGAAATAAACCGTGATTTAATCACGGTTTATTTTTATAAATATTTAGAAATATAATCAATAATTTCCACACAAACCTCAATAGTATTATTGCTTTTATCAAGTTCTGTGTTCAGTTCTACAAAATCCATAGATTTTATTAATTTAGTTTCTAAAAGATATTTTAATATAAATTTGGCCTCGCTAACAGTTAATCCATTTTCAACAGGAGTGCCAGTACCAGGAAGAAATTCAGGGTCTACAGAGTCAATATCAAAGCTTAAATGCACTGCATCAATTTTATTATTAACTAAAATTCTGTTAATCTCATTTAATATGTTTTCTACTCCTCTTTTTTGAACTTCTTCAGTGGTATAAACATTTAATTTATAATCCTCTATTAATTGTAATTCCCCTGAATCTAAATCTCTAGCACCTATTATAAATACATTCTTGGGATTTACTTTTTGACCTTTAAAATAAAGTTCTGTTAAACTATGATGACCTATACCCATAGCTGCAGCTAAAGGCATTCCATGAACATTTCCAGAAGGAGAGGTTTCATGAGTGTTAATGTCACCATGGGCATCTATCCAAATAACAGCAAGATTATTGTAATATTTACTAGCACCTGAAATACTACCTAATCCTAAGGAATGATCTCCTCCTATAATTAATGGAAAGCTTTTGGAATTTAATGAACTGTAAACAGCATGAGCTAAGTTTGTATTCATATCTATTATACTATCTACATATTTCATATTTTCATGATATGAAAATTTATCACACTGATTTTTATTTGGAATATGTAAATTACCTAAATCATACACAGTGTGATTATTGTTTTTAATAATTTGAACAATGTTTTTTTCTCTTAGTTTATCTGGTGCCAAATCAACACCTTTTTTGTCGCATCCAAAAAATATTGGTACTCCAATCAAATTAATATTCATTGTTAATTCCTCCTTTGCATTTTATCCTTTGCGAGTTTAAATTATATAACAAAATTCAACAAAATATAAGTCTTTTTTCAAAAAGTAAATTATTAAAATTATTAATAAAATACAGAATTATAAGTAAATAATATATTAAAGGATTTATTATTTGTATGTAGAATAATAAACAGTTATAATACTTTAAGGAGGTAATGCAGTGAATAGAGATGAAATACTTGAGTTTTTAGAAGAAAATGAATTGTCTGATATAAAAGAGATATCTTATGAAGGCGAAGAGTTAATCATAGCCTTTAAATATTATTTTGATGGTGTTGAAATTGAAGCAGCCAATGAATATGCCAATGAAGAGTATAAGGGAGAAATTGAAGATGAAAGTTGGTATTATGAATACTTTTTGCCTTATTTAAGTGATTTTGCATTAGATAATGTAGAGGATATATTAGATGAATGTGCGGAGGAATATGATATGAATTATGAATTTATAGCATATGAACTTACAGAAAAGAGATATGATCATAATAATTTTGTGGTTGTTTTTTCAAAAGATGAAATAAACAATATTGATGATATAATCTTATATTTAGATGAAAAATAAAATAAAATATACAAAGCTTCAGAAACTTGTAGGTTTCTGAAGCTTGTACAACTTAATATTAAATTTAATATTAAATTTAATATTAAGTTATGCTCCAAACTTTTTTAGTTTTTGATATTCAACTATATATCCATCTAAATGTTGAGAGCAACTTACAACAATTTTATCTGTAGGTTTTTTAAATATAAGAAGTAAATGTAACAAAGTTTTAAATGAATTGATTTTTTGTTTTAGAATTTTTGATTTAACAAACATACTTTATCTCCCACATAATTAAATATCTATACTTAGTATCACTTAATTTACACTTTAATTTTAACAAATTATACAAGAAATGTTAATCATTTTAATTTGCCATTTTTATGTATTTTGTTACAAATTGTACATAAAATCATAGATAATTTCCAATATATGCTATATACATTTTTTGGAAAACAAAAATAAATGTTGATTTATAAGTATTTGGAATAAAATGTAAAATATAAAAATGTCAAATTATCAAATATTTATTTAGAAAGAGGGAACAATAAAATGGATATTGACAAAATAATTGAAAGAATTAATTTTTTATATAAAAAAAGTCAAAATGAAGGTTTAACTGATGAAGAAAAAGTAGAACAACAAGAGCTAAGGCAAAGATATATAGACAATGTAAAAAGAAATTTTAGAGCTCAATTAGAAGGAATAAAAAGAGTCCCACCTAAAAATATGAATTAAGAATTATCATAAAGTGAGGATGAGGAATTATGATAGTAACTGTTGAAAAATTGATAAATAATTTCAAACTAGAAGTAATATTAAAAGGAGAAGCTAAAAAAAATATAATATTAGGAGGTATTAACAGGCCAGGACTTCAATTAACTGGATTTTATGATTATTTTGATGAAAAAAGAGTTCAAATAATAGGAAAAACAGAATACAGCTACTTAGAATCACTGTCACCTAAGGTTAGGAAAGAAAGAATGGATACCTTTTTCTCCTATGATGCTCCTTGTACCATTATAACTCGTACTTTTAATATTCATAAAGAAGTTTTAGAAGCTGCTAAAGCACATAACTCTTGGTTATTAAGAACAGATATGAAAGCTACAAAATTGGTTAGTAAGTTAACTAACTTTCTTGATAGTGAATTAGCTCCAGAAACTAGAATGCATGGCGTATTAGTGGACGTATATGGTATAGGAATACTTATTATTGGAGAAAGTGGAATAGGTAAAAGCGAAACTGCTTTAGAACTTATAAAAAGAGGACATAGATTAATTGCAGATGATGCCGTTGATATTAAAGAAATTGATGGATTTTTATATGGAAGTTGTCCTTACATAACTAAGGGTATGTTAGAAGTAAGAGGAATGGGCATAATTGATGTTACTGCAATATACGGTATGAGTTCAGTAAAATCTAAAAAAGCAATTAATTTAGTTATATCTATAGAAAATTGGGATTCTAATGAAAGTTATGAAAGATTAGGAATGGATAAAGATTATATAGAAATTTTAGGTACAGAAATAGAAAAAATAACTTTACCTGTAAGACCTGGAAGAAATATAGCAGTAATTATTGAAGCTGCTGCAGCTAACTATAGATATAGTTATAATTCTAATATTACCGCAGTAGATACTATAGAAAAAAGAATGGGAGAATTAAACAATTTGAATTTATAATCTATAAATATTTAAATAGCAGCATTCTATAATTTTAGTATAGTAAAATATATTTGTAATTTATAGTATTATTTAGTAGAATGAAAAATATAGATATATAAAGTGTTGAAAGGGGATAGATTAATGTCAGATTTAACTAAAAAATATGAATTAGCTTGGGACAAGTATTCCAAAGATGATTTAGAAAAAGTTTTCGCATTATCTGATAGATATATAGATTTTATGTCAAAATGCAAAACAGAAAGAGAATGTGTTACAGAATTTATAACTCTTGCTGAAAAAAAAGGTTATAAAGATATTAACGAATACATTAGTGAAGGAAAAAAATTAAAAGCTGGAGATAAAGTATATGCTAACTGTATGGGAAAAACTTTAGCTTTATTTTTAATTGGTTCAGAATCAATTGAAAAAGGGTTCAAAATATTAGGAGCTCACGTTGATTCACCAAGATTGGATTTAAAACAAAATCCATTATATGAAGATGAACATTCTAATTTAGCACTATTAAAGACTCACTATTATGGAGGAGTTAAAAAATATCAATGGACAACTATACCATTAGCTATACATGGAGTTGTTTGTAAAAAAGATGGCTCAACTATTAATGTTGTAATAGGTGAAAATGATAATGAGCCAGTAGTAGGAATATCTGATTTATTAATTCACTTAGCTGGAGATCAAATGGAAAAAACATTAGCTAAAGGTATTGAAGGTGAACAATTAAATGTGTTTATTGGAAGTATACCAGTAGAAGATAAAGAAGAAAAAAATAGAGTTAAATTAAATGTGTTGAGATTATTAAATGAAAAATATGGAATTACAGAGGAAGACTTTGTATCAGCTGAACTTGAAGTAGTTCCAGCAGGAAGAGCTAGAAGTTATGGATTAGATAGCTCAATGGTTATGGCCTATGGACATGATGATAGAATATGTGCTTATACATCTTTTGAAGCTATGATGAATTTAAATGAAACAGATAAAACTTGTGTAACTCTTTTAGTTGATAAAGAAGAAGTTGGAAGCATAGGTGCAACAGGTATGCAATCAAGATTTTTTGAAAATACCGTTGCAGAGATAGTAAACTTAATGGGAGATTATAGTGAACTTAAAGTGAGAAGAGCATTAAGTAATTCAAAAATGTTATCTTCAGACGTAAGTGCTGCATATGATCCAAATTATCCATCTGTAAGTGAAAGACAAAATAGTGCATTCTTTGGAAAAGGAGTTGTATTTAATAAATATACAGGTGCAAGAGGTAAAAGCGGATGTAATGATGCAAACCCAGAATTTATTGCTGAACTAAGAAAAGTAATGGAAAAACACAATGTTTCTTGGCAAACTTCAGAACTTGGAAAAGTAGACCAAGGCGGCGGTGGTACAATTGCTTATATTTTAGCTGAATATGGAATGGAAGTTATAGATTCTGGTGTTGCTCTTCATAATATGCACGCGCCATATGAAATTGCAAGTAAAGCAGATATATATGAAGCTTGTAGAGCATACGAAGCATTCTTATTAGAAGTTTAAAAATATTATAAAAAAGCCTTTATGCAAAGCATAAGGGCTTTTTTATAATATTTTTTAATTTAGGTTTACATTTTGTAGTTGTATTTCTTTTCTTATTGTTGAAAAACAAATTTCAGCCTGAGTAAAGCAAAGAAAAATAATAGGGATAATTATTTTTACTTTGTATCCCCTTTACACCAAGGTTAAATTGATTTTTCAAAATAATTTTATCTGTTAGATGAGAGGGGAAATATTATGTTAAGAAAAAAAACATTATCAATAATTATATTAAGTTCAATATTAGTTAATACAGTTTCTTCTGCAGCTCTAGCAAGACCAATAGAAAATGAAAATGAAAAAGCAGCCCAAATTGAAGAAATAACTAAAGAAAAATTTACATTTTTAAATAAAGAATTTAAAGAAGTTGTAACCAATGAAGCTGAAGCTGAGGCTTTTCTTATGAAAAATAAAGACCTTTTAGGAAAGACTACAGGAACTTTTGAAGTTGTTGATACAGAAAAAGATGAACTTGGATATACTCACTTTAGAACCATTATGACTGGAGATGGAATACCTGTATATGGATCTGATGTAGTTCTTCACGTAAATAAAAACAATAAAGTATATGCAATTAATGGTATGATAAATGAAAATGTTTTAAATAAAGAATGGTCAAAACTTGTGAAAATATCTCAAGAAACTGCACTAAAAATAGCTAAAGATATTTTAAATGTTAAAGATCTTCCAAAAGATGCAAACATTAATCCAGAACTTTATATATACGAACATGAAGGTAATTTCTATGTTGCATACCTTGTTGAACTTCTTACTTTAGAAGATAAGCCAACTAGCTGGCAGGTATTTGTTAATGCAGAAAATGGTGAAATTATAAATAAACTTGCTTTTGTTCAAAATGCAGCTCCAGCAAAAGGCACTGGTGTAGATTTAACTGGAAAAACTGTATCTATAAATACTTATGAAGAAAATGGAAAATATTATTTAAAGGATACTACAAGACTTTCAAATGGTTCAATAATAACATTTGATTTAAATAATATAAGTGAAAATTCATATTTTAATTCTTCAAGTAGAGGAAAATTTAATGGTACTGTAGTTTCAAGTCCTAATAATGTATTTAACACTGAAAGAATGAAAGCTGCAGTAAGTGCTCATAATAATGTTGCAAAGGTTGTTGATTATTATAAAACTGAATTTAATCGTGATGGTATTGACGGTCGTGGTTCTGATGTAAAAATAGGTATTCATTTAGACAATAAGTATAATAATGCATTTTGGGATCCAAGTGTAAAGGCAATGGTATTTGGTGATGGAGATGGAAGAGTTTTTAGTTCTCTTGCAGAAGCACTTGATGTTACAGCTCATGAAACTACTCATGGTGTAATTGACTCTACTTCCAAATTATTATATCAAAATCAATCTGGAGCATTAAATGAAGCACTTGCAGATATAATGGGTGTTGCATGTGAAAATGAGCCTGGAGATTGGCAAATTGGAGAAGATGTTTATACACCTAATACTCCTGGGGATGCCTTAAGAGATATGCAGGATCCAACAAAATATGGACAACCGGATCATTTTAGAGATTATCCAGGTGACGTAAGATATCCAAGCCAATATAATGATTATGGCGGAGTTCACACATATTCAGGAATAATTTTAAAAGCTGCTTATAATATAGGTTCTCAAATTGGTATGAGAGAAATGGGTAGACTTTTCTATAGAGCTAATCACTACTTTACAAGTAAAACCACTTTTGCACAAGCTAGAGTAGCTACACTTCAAGCTGCAGCAGATCTTTATGGACAAAACAGTAATGAATACAGAATAGTAGGACAAGCATTTGATGCTGTTGGAATAAGATAATCAACTTAACTAAAATTAAAAATAATTCAAATATACAAATGAAGGAAATTTATGATATCCCGTAAATAATACTTCACCTTATCCCTTAATAAGTTCATATTTTTAGTAAACTATAGGAAAAAGATCTGAAGTAATTATTACTTCAGATCTTTTTCTTACAATTAATA